>CANFLL010000010.1 GCA_947447825.1 Chitinophagaceae bacterium
TCATGCTTATATAGTTCGTAGAGAAGATTATTCACGTTGGGGGAAGTACAAAAATATACTCAATATCATTACGTTTTGTATTCATATATCTATAGTATTAAGTGTTGTTTCGCACTTTATTCATTATGATTAATTTATTCTAAACTGAAATCTGGATAAAAATGTATTTCCCCACATTGTTTTTTTTTTATGCTTTAGGTAAAGTCAATATTTAGTTTTTCTACTTCTTATTTTAAGCACAACTTACTTACATTCGTCCCACTGTATTATTTGTTCACTCAACTGCTAAACATGTTAAGATCTAAAGAAGCAAATCCTCTGGAAATATGGTTGAACAAATGGTTTTATTTGTTATTGGGCATTGGGATATTTGTAAATGCAACAGGACTTTTTATAACGATACTTGATTCTGATGGAACGCTTTATGCTTGCATTGCCAAAACAATTACGCAAACAGGCGATTTTATCAATCTAAAAGTACAGGGAATGGATTGGTTGGATAAGCCCCACTTCCCTTTCTGGATGGCGGCTATTAGCTACAAAATATTTGGAATTAATACGATTGCCTACAAGCTTCCCGCCTTTCTTTTTTGGCTTATGGGATGTGTCTACACTTATCAGTTTGCAAAGAAAGCTTACAGCAAACGTGTAGCACAATTGAGTGCATTAATGTATGTTACCGCTACTCATTTATTCATTTCAAACAACGATGTCAGGGCAGAACCTTATCTGACTGGCTTACTGATTGGAGCGGTTTACCATTACTATCTTGCTGCAAACAGTAAGAATTGGATTAAGGACATGTTGATTGCCTCGTTTTATACGGGATGTGCCTTGATGACCAAAGGTCCTTTTATATTGATAGCAATAGGAGGTGGGTTTATAGTAGAATGGATAATTAAAAAGGACTGGAAACAGTTTTACAGCATCAAATGGTTGGTAGCAATAGTATTGGTATTACTATTTACATTGCCAGAATTGTATTGCCTATACTTTCAGTTCGACTTGCATCCTGAGAAGATAGTATTCGATAAAACAGGCGTATCTGGTGTACGTTTCTTTTGGTGGGATAGCCAGTTCGGACGCTTCTTCAACAATGGCCCTATCCGTGGCGAAGGAGACAAATTCTTTTACTTACATACAATCATTTGGGCTTTTCTACCTTGGAGTTTGTTGTTTTACATGGCTTGTGGATGGAAGATCAAAAGCATTAGAGAGCGCAGTCGTTTACATGAGTACATCACATTTGGCGGAGGAATGTTAATGTTCTTTGTTTTCTCTATGTCCAAGTTTCAATTGCCACATTATATCAATGTAATACTTCCATTTTTCTGTGTATTTACTGCACAATATGTATTGCAAATTACCAATTCGTCGATAGTAAGAGTAGTAAGATGGATACAATATGTATTAATAGTAGCCATGTTTTTAGTGATGGGTTTGCTGCTTTTCTTTTATCGACCAGAGCAGTATACACTTGCAATTGCCATCATTGCGGTAACTGCAACAGGCAGTTTATTATTGTTCAATAAAGATGCACTCACTGGTGCAATTGGTAAAAGTTTTATTGCAGTGATAGGCGTATTTCTCTTTTTAAATACCTGCATCTATCCATCATTGATGCAGTACCAGTCTGGTAGTAAGGCTGCTGCTTTTGTGAATGATAGGTTTACCGATGTGGGTGAGGCAACCATGTTTAATGAAAACTCTTACTCATTTACATTCTATAGCCATAAGCCTATTTTCTTTGGTAATATAGATACGTTGAAAGCAAAGGCAAAAGTTGCTCCTGTAATAGTTTATACCAACAAACAAGGATTAGATTCACTAAAAAATAGTGGCTTTAGTACTAACATTCCTAAGGCATTCAACTTCTTTCATGCTAGTGAGTTGACAGGCACTTTCATCAATTATAGAACCCGCGAAAGTGAATTGAAGCAACATTATGTGGTGAAGGTGTTGTATCGTTAATCGTTGACCGTATTACCGTTTACCGACGTGCACTTCGGTAAACGGTAATACGGTATTTCGGTAAACAAAATAATTATGAAAAATATAAAATGGTTATGTAAGTCTTTCAATGAACTCAAACCAAACGAGTTATATGCAGTATTACGTTTAAGAAGTGAAGTATTTGTAGTGGAGCAGAATTGTGTGTTTTTGGAAATTGATAATAAAGATCAGATTGCATACCATTTATTGGGATATAAGGACGATGATTTAGTTGCTTACACTCGCTTGCTTGATAAGAATACTGCTTATAAATTGATGAGTATCGGCAGGGTTGTTACATCTCCTAAATATCGAGGAACGGGTGCTGGTAAGGCATTGATGGAAGAATCTATTAAACGCTGCTATGAATTGTTTGGTAAGGATGATATTAAGATTGGCGCACAACTTTACCTGCGAAAGTTCTATGAGAGTCTTGGCTTTAAACAATCAAGTGAAATGTATTTAGAAGATGATATTGAGCATATTGAAATGATAAAGCAGGTTGACAGTTAACCGTATTACCGCTACGACACTTCGGTTAACTGTTAACGGTTAACGGTAATACGGTAAACGAATAAAGTCTATCCTATCTGAAAACACCGCATACTCAAACTCCCAAACTCGTATCCTTCATAAATGTATTTAATTGGTTCATTAGCATTTGCCAATCCCAAAGTGTACAACATAGGAAGGTAATGGTCGTTAGACGGCACTGAAAGAATAGCAGACTTACCATACTTTTCATATTCTACCAAAGGTTGAAAGTCCCTTTTGTCTATATTATTTTTCACAAACAAATCAAAGTCTTGTGCCCAGTCAAAAGGCTTTCCATAAGCATTATTCCAATCAAGTAAACGTAGATTATGAACAATATTACCACTGCCAAGTATCAGCACACCCTTCTCTCTAAGCTTACCCAATTCTCGCCCAAGGTTATAATGAAACAAAGGTGACTTTTCAAAATCTATACTCATCTCAAACACAGGTACATCAGCATCTGGATATATATGCCTCAAAACTGTCCATGCGCCATGATCTAATCCCATTTCAATTTTTTCCTTTACAGCCACAGATGTTACAGTACTTATCAATTCCTTCGCTAGCTTAGGATGCCCTTTGGGTTCATATTTCACTTCAAATAACTCCTTAGGAAATCCACCAAAGTCGTAGATAGTTTTTGGCCAAGGATTAGTACTTACGTAAGTGCCAATAGTTTGCCAGTGTGCCGAAATAACCAATATGGCATTAGGTTTCTCCAGCGTTTTACCCAATTTATTTAGGGATTGTGTAAAGCTATTATCGTAAATGGCATTCATTGGGTTGCCATGTCCTATAAATAATACGGGCATCTTTTGGGTAGATTGAAACCCATCCGTAATTGTTTTCAGTTCATTCAAATTCAAATTCATACTACTTGCTATTAAAGGCATTGCTGCCAGATGTTTAATAAAAGATTTCCTATTCATAACTAATCAACCTTTTTATGCTATAGCAAAAGTCTGTTATCAATTTTATTTATCAATTGATTTTGGATAAGAAATATAAGTTCAAATAAATTTAGGTTCTCTGAGGCTGACTTGATTATTTTAGTAATTCATGATAATTTGATTTATAGTGGGAAGGCTTTGGCATTTATAAATATGAACCATTATCAGATTTTTCTTTATTTCCTTTTGAAAAATACTTGAAAGAGTCAATTGAAGGACTTGAAGATTAATGTGAATAAATGACTCTATTATCTATTTAATAAAAGCAAATATTATTTAATTACGATTTCAAAGTAAATAAGAATTATGCTAATACACCAGTAAAGACAAAAATCTTAAACCTTAATATAAATCTTCTTTTTATCCAATAAATACACAATCATCCAGTAAAAAGAAATCATACATAAGGCATAAAGTAAGGAGCCAATACGTAAATCGGTAGAAACATCTTTACATATATGTAGGTAAAACCAATTGTAGGGGGTCGTAAATACTTTCTTACCAGCTTCATCCAAATGATCTACCCATCTTGCTAAGGCTAA
The DNA here is from genome assembly GCA_947447825.1 of Chitinophagaceae bacterium. Lineage (GTDB taxonomy): Bacteria > Bacteroidota > Bacteroidia > Chitinophagales > Chitinophagaceae > Parasediminibacterium. The sequence continues at coordinate 4,022 of CANFLL010000010.1, forward strand.
TACCCTCGGTAGAAATCCACTCAAAACGAATATGAACAGAGGATTCTTGCCAAACACATCGAAGAAGCGACTCCAAACACCACGGGCTTCTATAAACTCTATCAGATAAATTAATATTGAAAGTGTGAGCGTGGCGAGGCCAGTTGTATAAACAGTATAACTGCTAGACCATGTTTTTTTGGTGATAGGATACACATAATCCCAACAATAACCAGCACATACCAATAGCGTTCCGGCAACAAATAGATTAGTAAGCATTTCGTAGGTTTTGCCCTTTGTTTGAATATAATTGCCTATCAAATAGCCAAGCAGCACTTGAACAATGGCGGCTGGTGTACTAGCCAATCCCTCAGGATCGAAGGGAATACCTTCACCTTTATACATGTGAGAGATACCTAATATTTTCATGTCGATGGCTGTGCCAAAAAAACCATTTAAGCTGTGTGGGCTTTCTTGGTTTCCCAACAAGATACAAATCATCCAATAGAGTAAGAGGGTGATGCAACCAAAAAGATATGTGCCACGTAGTTTGAGAAAATATATTATGAGAGAGGCACTACAATAACAGATAGCTATTCTTTGCAATACACCCATGATGCGTACTAGCTGCCACGGTTTTGGAATCAGGATTTCATTATCCCATTTAACAAAAGGACACCAATTGAGAAACAATCCAATTCCAAAAATTAGTAGGCTTCGCTTAATAACTTTTTTTAGCATTGGTGTAGTTCCTTCCTTTTCAAAGCGAGGCATTACAAAAGCCAAGGCATTGCCCACTGCAAAGAGAAAGAAAGGAAAAACAAGGTCGGTAGGTGTGCAGCCATGCCAAGGAGCATGATCGAGAGGGGAGAAGATGTAGTCCCAACTGCCAGGATTGTTAACCAATATCATTAGTGCCACCGTGGCTCCCCGAAACACATCTAAAGAATAATAACGTTGATTCATAACAAAATATATTATTGTTTAATGGTCATTTATTTTGCACTAAACCACAATGTACAGTGAGTAGCTACACGAAGGACATAAAGATTGGTTGTCTACTTTAGTGATTCAACATCGTCTGTAAACCATAATCCTATTGTTCCATTGAAATCCCGTTTCTCCATCTTTCTGAGTTATTGCCTACAACTTCATACTCTCAACTTCCTATCTAGTAATGTTTAATGAGCGAAATCAAAATCATAATTACCTTTTATCCGTTCGAGAGGTGGGTTAAAATAACCATATTTCACATTTGGAAACTCTTCCTTTATCAAATCTTGTAATTGTTTTACGCCCATAATTTCTCCTGTGTCGGTAGCACCAATTTGTTCAAGATACCAATCTGGATCAATATTAAAGTTGCGCCATTGAATCATACTTAGGTCAGTTTCTTTAATCAACCATCGCAAAGCCTCATATTCTTCAATGCTGTCCGTCATACCCGGAAAAACAAAATAGTTGATGCTTGCCCAACCGCCATAACTACGCACTACCTTTAAACTTTCAACAATATCTTCAAACTGATAATTATTCGGACGATAATAAGGTGTGTAAATGTGTTTTCTAGCCGAGTTGGTACTTACTCTAATACTGTTCAATCCTGCTTCGCACAATGCTTTTACTGCATCTGGTTTTGAACCATTTGTATTAATATTTATGCTGCCGTTGGGCGTATGTTTTCTTATTTCAATGATAGAATCCCTGATAGTTTCCCACATAAGCAATGGTTCGCCTTCACAACCTTGTCCAAAACTAATGATGGGGTATGGTGCATTCATTAAATGCGGTACCGTAAATTCTACTATTTCTTCTGGTGTAGGTTTAAATGTTAGCCTATCTTGTGTGGCAACTATGGTTTCTTCTTCTGGTTGAAAAGAAATGCAACCTATGCAATTAGCGTTGCAAGCAGGGGATGTTGGCACAGGACATTCCCATCTTCCCAAAGATAAATTTCTGGCTGCCGGACAAGTATAAGTCATACAACAGTTTTCCATTAGGTGTTTCACCAACCTGTTATGCGGATAAGCTTCAAGCAGATGATTGGTGCCAGATTCTATTTTTGCATCATCATATCCCACCGCTTCTTGCCTAATATCTGCTTCAATTCTTACGGCAGTAACATAAAATTTGTCATCTTCCCAGCCAGCAGCGGTATAACAAAACAGAGGTAGTGTTGGTGCATCGGGCATTGTTTCATAAGCAGCCATAAACAAACCAGTATGTGCGGGTGGTATAAAAGCTGCCACAGCCCAACCTTTCTCACAAAGGCGCATATCCCCACTTTCTACATCAATGCCAATTCCCCTTCTACCAGGCAATTCATACAGATTGCCTCCCTCTGGAAGTTCTATCCAATCCTTATCTTCCACAGGATAAGCGTCCCAACCTGCACGCCCCACAGCATACAATGTAGTATCCTCGAATATGTTTCCATTACCATCAGAATATAGTACGTAAGGCATATAATTAGTTTATAATTTATAATTAAAAATTGAGAGTTGAGTTGAAAGTAGAGAGTCAAAAGTCGAAAGTCAATACCTAGAAATTTGAGTTCTTTATGAATTATGATTTAATCTCTTTTGAACTTAATAAAATTGAATAGTGAATTTCAACTTTTGACTCTCAACTTTCTACTCTCTACTTTTGACTTTCGACTCTCAACTTTCGACTTTCGACTCTCTACTTTCAACTTTTGACTTTTAACTCTCAACTTTTAACTCTCAACTCTTAATTTGCAAAACTGATTGAATTCTGCTTCAATGTTAGCATCAGTTGCAGAATCAGTATTGTGCTGAATGAGTGTATTATTCTTTAAATCAATAGTTAATAATCCATCTTTCAAAACAATGTTGGTTATTTCATTCCAAGTATATTTTTTTTGAGGAAAACTGTTAAAAACTATTTCTTCATTATCTAAAGCTACCTCAGGTGAAACTTTAACGGGCTTCTCCATAAAACAAGCAACTAAGTAAATAGCTGCTATCCATGCACCTGTTGGCACAATAAACCATCCCCAAGCCGCAAACATTAAAGCAAAACGATAATAGGGTATAAGGCCTCTTCGCTGTTGCCAACTACAGAAGCTCCACCATGAAATTATCGCCACAGAAATGAAGACTAATAGCCATGCCAAGCTAGGAGTTAGTTTTGTGTTATGATGGTATAAAGTAAAAAAAGAATCGAAAATAAATGCAGCTAATGCAAGCAGTAACATTAGTTTACTGATGTTGTCTATCAGTTCAAATGACTTCTTTTTTAGTACAATAATGTATTCGTAAGTTTTTGCCATATCCTATTTTAAGTTGGCAAATGTAAGTGTAGGAAGCCTATTAAGGTTTGGGAAGATTAAAATGGAGAATTTGTTCAATTGCGTTCCTTATTTCGTAACCTTCCCCTATATTGCAGGTTCTTGTATTTTATAGACTATTTATAAGTTGATAAAATATTGTTTCGAAACGTGGAAAATATGAATTTTACAGATAAACTTAAGCATTTCAAATTAGTTCGATCAATCATTTACATAGTTGTAGGGTTTATAACTTATCCTGGATTAGCCATCATCAATAAAATAAAAATTACAGGTACAGAACACATTAAAAACCTTCCAAAGCATAATGTTTTATTTGTAAGTAATCACCAAACCTATTTTGCCGATGTGATGGCGTTTATACACATTTTCTGTGCGGTGAAATGGCGTAAAGAAAATAGACTTGGATTGCCTTATTATCTGCTGTTTCCTATTACCAACCTCTATTATGTTGCAGCCGAAGAAACAATGAAAGGTAGTTTTATTAGTCGCTTTTTTATTATGGCTGGAGCAATAATGGTAAAGCGAACTTGGCGAGCAGAAGGGAAAGAAGTAAGGCGAGGTTTGGATCCATCAGATACACGAAAAATTGAGGAAGCCCTTAGCACCAGTTGGGTTATTACTTTTCCTCAAGGCACAACTAAGCCTTTTGCCCCTGGTAGAAAAGGGACTGCATTCCTCATTAAAAGTAATAGACCCATTGTGGTGCCAGTGGTAATTAATGGATTCTGGCGCGCCTTTACTAAAAAAGGATTAACGTTTAAAAAGAAAGGTTCGTTGCTTACTGTTCGTTTTAAACCACCAATGGTTATAGATTATGATGCGCCTAATGAGGTTATACTCGATCAAGTAATGGATGCCATTGAACAAAGCAAAAAGTTTATGCTATTAGGCAAACACCATAGAGAGAATAACGTGGCTACAACAAGCTAGAAATAGAGTTAATTAAAAGAGAGCTCTCTCTTACAAATGGATGGCTCTCTTTTACCTAATTATAGCTTTCTTTTACAAAAGGATGGCTTTCTTTTACCAAGTGATAGCACTCTTTTACAAAAGGATGGTTGTCTTTTACCTAATGATAGCTTTCTTTTACCAAAGGATGGCTGTCTTTTACAAAAGGATAGCACTCTTTTACCAAATGATAGCTTTCTTTTACCAAATGATAGCTTTCTTTTACCAAGTGATGGCTGTCTTTTACCAAATGATGGCTCTCTTTTGCTCAAAGACAGCTATCATTAACCTTTTAAGAACTATCTTACTAACAAAAGTTGAAAGTTTATAGCACTTTAAACCTCATACCCACATAGAACATTCTTCCATTAACAGGCCCCCAAACCATACTGCCATCAAAGTAACTACCAAAAGGATGCGCATTATCTATAAATAACTTTTCTTGTTTGTAGTCAGTGAGGTTTTCGCCCCCCACATAAACCTCCCATTGTTTTCCCCATTGCTTACTAATTTGTCCAGACATCATAAAATAAGAAGGACTATTTGCCTCCATTTGCAGGGCTGCTGGATTGGAAGATGTAATTGGCAAACGCTTGCTACTAAACCATTGCGTGGTGTAGTCGAACTTGAAATGATTTTTAGTTTCATAAGCCAAATTGATAAATGCACGATGATTGGCCGTCATTGGCTTTTCCATCAACATGCCATGATATGTAGTTTTCACATCTAACCACCGATAGGCCAAACGGACATCTAAACGAGTAATTAATTCGTAATTACCTTCCACCTGAACACTGTTTGAGAAAGATTGTCCATTTAGGTTATAAAAGTTTATTTCATGTGGGTTTGCATCTACATCAGCAATCGTTTGACTAGTAAAATATGTTCGGTAAGCATCTATTCCAATTGAACCCTTTTTGTTATTTATCATAAACTGATGGGTTAGGTTTACCCCATAGTTCCAAGCTTTTTCAGGGTTCAACCCATAGCCATAAGTATTAGTAGGATTGAGGATGTTATATTGTCTGTTACTGATGAAAAGACCCGTATTTTCTGCAAATATGTTTGCCACCCTAAAGCCTGAACCAGCAGAAAAGCGAAGGTTAGTTTTTGGGTTGATGTCATATTTAATATGCAATCGGGGGGTGGTGATAAAACCAAACTGATTATGATAATCTTCCCGTAAACCCAATATTACTGTGAACTTATCAGTAGGAGAGAAAGTGTATTCAAAAAAAGCACCTGGCACTGTTTCAACCCTTTTGTAGGTGTTGGAAACAAACTTTTCATGGTAATTGTCGTTGGCAAAGCTTAATCCAGTTCTGAATTTATGTTCTGTGGTATGAATGATTGATTGGTAAATTAGGTTTGCATAAACGGATGATTGTTTGCCATCATATTGTGTAAGTCCATAGTAAGAATTATTAGTGTAATCCTTTACTGAAAGAATCAATCCCACACTTTTATATTTTTTACCTGCAAACACATACCCAATTTTACCAAAAGCCTCATATTGAGAAACATCTATACCAACGCCATATTTATGGGTCGTTAATTTATCTGTTGAAGGATGAAAATCTACTTCACCAGCTTGCCTATTATCATTCAATGCTTTTATGCCAAATTGTGCAATGAATCCATTATTATCAACATAGCGCCAACGGTTAATCATGTTCAATTGATGCCCGATGGGCAAATCCAGAAAGCCATCATGGTTATCATCTGTCTTTATTGAAGTGTTATTAGCATGGGTAAATAGGGTAGTAGCCCAACTTTTATTAAGTTTATGGGTGTAGTCTACACTTGTTTCCATTCTTCCTAGCATATTAGCGTATGCATTTACAAACAGCTTTTCTGCTCTGTCGGGTTTCTTTTCTTCAATGTTTATTTGCCCTGCAATGCTCTCATAACCATTTGCCACAGAGCCAGTTCCCTTCGTTACCTGAACAGATTCTAACCAAGGTCCTGGCACAAAGGTTAACCCATAAGCACCAGCAAGACCACGTATTTCTGGTATATTTTCGGTTGTAATTTGGGTATAATTGCCCGAAAGCCCCAATAGTTGTATTTGTTTTATGCCTGTTACGGCATCACTATAGGCCACATCTACAGAAGGGGTAGTTTCGAAACTTTCAGATAGATTACAACAGGCCGCTTTTGATATTTCTCTAGTGCCTATGTTGAGTGTGTTCAATGTACTCATTGTGGACACATACGAAGCAAAAGGATGTCCTGATTTCACTGTTACTTCTTCCAAAGCTTTTGTTTTATCGTTTCTGAGGATAATTCTAATGTCACGGGTGTTGGTAATTGTCAACGTATCGGCTGTGTAGCCCACATAACTAATAATAATTTTAGTAGGAAGTTCATGATACGCCAATTTAAAAACCCCCTGATTATCACTTACAACGCCTTTATCTGTACCATTCAGTTTTACTGAAGCATCAGCAACCGGCAATAGCTCGCCTTTTTTAGTTTCTAGCAATACAACACCAGTTATTGGTGTAGGTTTAGCAAAGGCATTTGTAGTGTCTGCTGGAGTTGTGGTGTTAATAGGTAGTTTTCTTTCGTATTTGCAGCAGCCGGGGAGTTTGTTATAGTCCGCATCTGTTGCTTTAATCAATCGGGTATCATGCCCCACTGATGCTAATTTTTGTTCTATCGTCCTTATTGAAAACTTTGTACTATCATAAGTAACGGTTAATATTTTAGACTCAATTCCCCAATCTGCTTTGGCAATGCCAAAGCTTTTTAGGGTGTTTTCAATCCTGTCTTTACATTGGCTACAATTGCCGAATACCATTAATGTGTCTGTTTTTGAATTCTTCTTTTGTGCCGAAGTGGTAACAATAAGCATCACTATGCACCAAAGCAATAGAAATATCTTTTTCATTTTATTTAGAATTAAGGTAACTCTTCAGGGGGTAATTTGCCATAAAGTTCACAAGGAAAAAACTAAGTACACTAAGGTTAAGAGTCCCCCAATGGTAGTTCTGTAGAAATAATACAACACAATCCTTGTGTTCTTTGTGAAAGCCTTAGTGACCCTTGTGGTTAAATATGCCCTGAATAGTTACGAATTAAGTATGAGAAATTTGAGTTAAGAAATATGAAATGTGAAAAGTGGGTTTTACTTCATAACATTTCATTTTATACTCCTTTGAAAGAATGCTAATAAGGGATTAAAACTGAGATAATCAAAACATCAGTGTCTACAAAGTCTACTATTTAAACAACGAGTTGATAGACAATCTTTGCATTTCTTGAGGGAAAAGAAAATGCTGATACTGCGTTAATTTCTCTTTTTAAATTAACCTAATAATATACCTTCCAATAGAGGATAGCATTCTCAAATTCTAAATATGCAATACATTATTTGCCGAGAAGGCTGATTGGAGGGAGGAAAAACAATTGGATGTTTACTGATAGGACTTCTTTCAACAAAGCTATTTGTAGCAAAATAGTAATGGTAAACTGGAGGAACTATTGTGAAACTTGGAACTGTTAAGCTGTGTACGTTTGATTTTTTTTGGTCTGTGGTTATTTTAATGCTGACGGTCTTGTTTGTACAGCAACCCTTTGTGGATGGTTTACATTGTTCAATTGGTTCTACTACAGATGAAAAGGAAACATTGGATAGTTTTTGGCAACAATAAAAGAAATGAAGAGTTACTCCTAATGCTGAAAAAGCATAGATAGTAGTGAGAAATATGATGAGTAACTTCTTCATTCCTTATTTATTTTGTTAACCAACGTACTAGAATATGTTGGTAGGAGCTTAGGTTGTACATAATAACATTTAAGATTTTAAAATAAATAAATTGAGCAAATTGAAACCTAATGCTATATTTTATTCACTTAATACTAAAAACGTATTACCAATAACTTCCTCAATGAACTAGCTTTTTTTCTTTCTATCATATTGGCAGCAATCATCCAATTTTTTGTAGGCTGCCTCAGATGCAGTAGCATCTTGTGTGTCATAACCAGCTTCTGCAATCTTAGCTTGTATCTTTTTAGCATCTGTTTTTGATTGATCGAAAGATACTGTCAACACTTTTGTGTCCACATTCCATTTTGCAACTGTGGCACCTGCGGCTGTTGCAGCTTTTTGAATATGGCTTTTGCACTGTGCACAATTACCATAAACTTTAATGTTTGTTGTTTTAATTGATTGAGCATTCACCAATATTGCACACAATGAAAGTGCTATGGTGAAAATGAAGTTTCTTTTCATAATTTTCTTTTTGTTGTATTAACTAAAAATATTGTCTAATTGTTTATTATCGCAAAAGTAATAGTTAACATGGTTGCATTTATGAGCAAAATCAATATTTACTACACTCAAAAGCTAAAATTACCGATAAGAAGACAAAGCCGTTTTGTGAAAAGAAGAAATCGACGCAGACTTCACTTCGTTATATCCACAGAGAACCACTTTTAATCAATCAGTATGCTCTTTTTGAATGAATTTTGGGCTACAGTTATTTTAAGATTTTCGATTTCTTCAATTTTTACGGTTAAGTTATATCTTTCAAGAGGAGCTTCGTCTGGGATGAAAAGTATTACTGGCAATGAGTAGGGCAAGCCATTATCATATTCTGCAACAAGGTTCTCAAAATCTTCTTTTGAAAGCATTCCCGTGAGCATATAAAACTTCCAAAGTGTTGGTGGGGCAACTTCACCCATAAATAGGCTAATAGCTATTTTTCCGGCATCAACTATTTGTAAATGTTTAATAATTGTATTATTTTCAATGGCATCTTGTGTTTCTTTTATTGTGGGATATACCTTGTTTTTAAAACACTCTGACCCAGTAGATCCCTTTCTGCAAGCTAATGCCCATTCTTCCATGGCTGTTTTAAAGGGGAGTATCTCATTTGCTAATTGTTGTTTTATGGCTGTTAATTCTGTTTGGCTTGCAAATAGATTGTTAGTGAGGGTAAGGCATTTGATGAGGTAAGGTGTTTCAGTAGATATGAGGTTAATGTCGGTTATTGCATCACATTCGTAAATCTCGGTAGTGTAAAAGGTTAGTGGCATAAGCCAGATAGAAGTATCTATTGCATTTAACGGGGCCTTGTTCGATAGTACTTGTAGCACATTAAGGTGAGCTTTATCAGGAATTGTTGTTTCATTGGTAGGATGATAAAATGCGAATGTGTTTTCCTCAAATAATTCAAAAATACCCTTAAAGCCAGAATTCTTTGATTGAGTAGAAATGCTAATCGTCCAACTTTCGAGTGCCTTTTTCAATGTATTTTCAAAATCTTTGAAAGCGATAAAAACTTTGTTTGGTGCGTGTTTCATTGCCCTCATATCCTTGCACATCTTCAAATATTTTTCTATCACCCCAATCAGTGCTGGGTCTTGGTTTTCGGCATCACGCACTGCAATTACACAAATTTGTGGCACGGTAAGGTTTTTTGCCACATGATCGAATGTTATTAGGAAGGTACTCGGACCAATTATGTTTGTTACATCACTTAAAAGATAAGCTGTTTTTATTTGAAATGCAAAGTGGCCATCAAATTGACCATGATTGTTAATGTCTATTTGAAGAAAATGCATAATAATATTTATGCAAGAGTAGTCTTTATAGTGTTGTTTAGGATATTATTAATGGTGAGGGAGGATAAAAGTTTTTCCTGAACTATTATAAAACTTTTCGAAAGTTCTAAACTATTCTTCCCTATTGTTTTTATAATTTTTATTGGTTTCTGGAAAGTAAAGTCACGTCACCCGAAAGTAAAGTGATGTCACTCGAAAGTAAAGTGATGTCACTCGAAAGTAAAGTGACGTCACTCGAAAGTAAAGTGACGTCACTTTAAAGTAAAGTCACGCCACTCGAAAGTAAAGTGACATCACTCAAAAGTAAAGTGACGTCACTTAATGATTCAGAAACTGAACTGAAGGCTCTTTTTCTATTATTATTTTAAATTTTATCGTTTAAATTTAAAATTAAAAGCAGATAGGCTTACTCAATTGGAGTGTTTGCTATTCTTTTCCTTTTCATCTAAAACTTATTACTTATAACTTTTCACTTTCGATTCTCAACTCTCGACTCAAAACTTACATTTGCGGCAAATAATCGGTTATGAAAAGATTTTATAGTGTATTGGTGGGGCTTGCTTTGTTGCAATTAAGTGTTGCACAGACTAAACCCGTAATTGATGCAAAGGCTAACACCAGTATTAAGCGACCAAAATTGGTAGTAGGAATAGTAGTGGATCAAATGCGTTGGGACTTTCTTTATCGTTACTACAGCCGCTACAGTAACAATGGTTTTAAGCGTTTGATAGGTAGTGGCTTTAGTTGCGAAAACACTTTTATACCATATACACCTACCGTAACTGCTGCCGGACATACGTGCATTTACACGGGTTCTGTGCCTGCCATTCACGGCATTGTGGGTAATGATTGGCATGATAAAACTTTGCAGAAAAAAGTTTATTGCAGTGAGGATAATAACGTAAGCACCGTTGGCAATGAAGGGGTAAGTGGCAAACAAAGCCCTAAAAACTTATTGGTAACCACCATTGGTGATGAAATTAGGTTGGCAACAAATTTTAAAAGTAAAGTAATTGGCGTTGCATTAAAAGATAGGGGTTCCATTTTGCCAGCCGGCCATAGTGCTAATGCTGCTTATTGGTATGATGTAACCTCTGGAAATTGGATTACAAGCACTTACTACATGAATAGTTTGCCTAAATGGGTGTCTGATTTTAATGCAAAAAAGCTAGTGAATGGCTACTACGAACAAGGGTGGAACACCTTATATCCAATGGATACCTACACACAAAGTTCAACAGACGAAAATGAATATGAAAACAAACCTTATGGTGCCGATCAAACAAGATTTCCTTATAATTTTAAGCAGTTTGAAGGTAAAAATTATCAAATGATTGCTACTTCGCCTTATGGAAACACAATGACGCTGGAAATGGCGAAAGATGCACTCGATAATGAACAATTAGGTAAAGGAAGCGAAACAGATATGTTGTGCGTTAGCTTATCAAGTACTGATTATGTGGGTCATAATTTTGGGCCTAACTCAATAGAAACAGAAGATACTTACTTGCGTCTTGATAAGGATTTGGGTGCATTTTTCAATTATTTGGATGAGAAAATAGGAGTGGGGCAATACACAATTTTTCTTTCTGCCGATCATGGTGTTGCCCATGTGCCAGGGTTTATGAAGGACAATAAATTGCCAGGTGGAGTAATTAGTGAAGCCTCTTTAATTAAGGATATGAATGCAAAGCTGAAAGGATTGTTTTTGTTAGATAAAACAGTTTCTGGTATCTTGAACTATCAAATTCATCTGAATCATGCGGCAATAGACTCTGCTAATGCAGACGAAAAAGCAATAACAGCTTGGATCATTAAATATGTTCAACAAAATGATGCAGTATCTCAAGTATTTGCTTTGAAAGATTTAGCAGTAACACCATTGAATGCAAAGCTGAAAGACATGTTGACCAATGGATATTATCCTAACCGTAGTGGGGATATTCAAATTGTGTTGAAACCTGGCTATATTGAAGCTTATGGTTCGGGTAAGTCGGGTACTACTCATGGTTTATGGAATCCTTATGATGCACATATTCCATGTTTGTTTTACGGTTGGGGCATCAAACAAGGGCACACTAACAGGGAAACTTACATGACGGATATTGCTGCCACCATGACGGCTTTATTGCACGTTCAAATGCCAAGTGGATGTGTAGGCAAAGTGGTTGAAGAAGCACTTAAATAATGATTAATGATTGAATAATTTATTTTTAATGAGTAGCATTTGATGTAGTGATTAAAACTGATTAGGCAAAAAACATTCTTAAATTTTAGAGGCAGACTAGAAAGATTTGATTTCTTTATAGTCTGCCTCTTTTTATTAAATCCCTCAATTATACTTCAACTATTGACATTCGACTAATCAACGCTAACCACAAAAAACTAATTACCTATAGTGATCCTCCTTCAACCAACAATGACTCTACTTTTAAATTAAGCGTGAACCCACTTCCTGCCAAACAAGAAACCATACGGGTATAAGCCAGTTTGCCAAGTTTATGTCCACTCGTTTCTACATAAGTAATCTCTGGAAAATATAGCTTAGGAATAAATCCATTACTAATAGCAATAATGCCCACTTCAGAAGGTATCTGGAGTTTTAACTGTTGCATGGCCTTCATCACTCCCGTTAAAATCTCATCACTCATGCAAAAGATTGCATCGGGTGCATCAGCTTGCTTCCAACTATTTAATGTTTTATTATAAGCTTCCGAAGGATTAATTGCTTCCTCAATTTGTAGTTTTACCCTAGGGGCATTTACTTTAAAATAATGTGCAAAAGCCTCTAAGCGTTCTTGGCTTATGGACATATTCTTATTGCCAAAGAAAGCTAATACACTCTTTTTATTCTTTTCTATCAATGCCTTAGCTGCAAGTGTGGCAGCCTCTGCATCACCTACACATATCTTATTGCAGTTTTCCTGAGTAGGCACTTTATCTAAAAATATTACAGGAATATCATTGTCTGCCAACTTCAAAAATGGGGCTATATCTTTAGTGCCAATCGTTACAGAAACAAAGATTCCAGCTACCCTGTTTTGTTTACAAAGCTTTAGGTTATTCAATTCTACAATTGAATCATCGCCCGATTGAAGTATTAACAACGAATATCCGTGTAGTCGGGTTTCTTCTTCTAAAGAAGCAATTAAGGAATCGTAAAAGTAATTGGATATTACAGGGACAATCAATCCAAACAGCTTACTATTATTCGTACGCAGATTAATGGCATTTGTGTTAGGTTCATATTCTAACATGTTTGCCAAGTCCCATACCTTTTGTTTCGTTGCCTCAGATATATCTGGGTGATTCTTTAAGGCGCGCGAAACGGTAGAGATACTCATCTCCAATGTTTCAGATAATTGTTTAAGTGTGGCATTAGGTTTCATGCAAGCAAGATTTAATGAAAATAATTGATGGACAGGCAAAAAAAGTTTCAAAAATAGCAACAAAATGATTGTTCATTTAGAAGAACTATTCATATTTAATTTAGCAAGAATTTTTCAAATCAAATATAAAAGGAATTTATCCACCGCAAAGGGTTTCGCAAACATTTCCGCAAAGGTTTGCATAAACAATGTTCAATTTTCATTATAAAAAGACATTTCAAGATTCTATGTTTGTGTAACAATTTATTAACGATAAAACTTGTTAAAATGAAAAAACAACTAATGGCTTTGCTATTGCTATGTGCGATTAAATTGCATGCACAACAATCAATTGAAGTAAAGGGAAAAGTGACAAACGACAAAAAGGATGCACTGGGTGGTGCAACTATTACTGTTACGCCTGGTAACAGAACAATTTTGGCAAATGAGGATGGGATTTTCCTTTTTAAAGTGCCATCTTCCGACAAAAGTATAACCATCAAAGCAACATTTTCTGGTTATGTAGCAGATTCAAAGGTGGTTGACTTATCTAATGGTGCAACTGGAGAGGTAACACTAGTTCTAAAAAATGACGTTCTTTCTTTAACAGACGTTGTTGTAGTGGGCAACTCAACTCCACGTTCAAAATTGAACTCAAGTATTTCGGTTAGTACATTAAAAACTGATGATGTACAAAAGAGTTCACCACGCACCACTGCTGAAATCTTCCGTTCCATTCCGGGTATTCGTTCTGAAGCTTCTGGTGGTGATGGTAACACTAACATTACCGTGAGAGGTGTGCCTATTTCTTCTGGTGGTTCAAAGTATTTACAATTGCAAGAAGATGGATTGCCTGTTTTACAGTTTGGAGATATGGCATTTGCTACTTCCGACATCTTCCTTCGTGCCGACCAAACTTTATCTCGTATTGAAGCAATACGTGGTGGTTCTGCTTCAACTTTGGCTACTAATTCACCAGCGGGTATTATTAACCTTATCAGCAAAACTGGTGCAACGCAAGGTGGTACTGTAGGCATTAGCACTGGCTTAGATTACAACAACTACCGCACAGACTTTAATTATGGCGCACCCATTGCCAATGGTATAAGTTTTAATGTAGGCGGTTTTTACAGAGTTGGTGAAGGTCCAAGAAAAGCGGGATATGCTGCAAACAATGGTGGTCAACTTAAAATGAATTTCACTAAACAATTCGAAAAAGGTTATGTACGTCTTTACTTTAAATATTTGAACGACAGGGCTGCTGCCTATATGCCAATGCCTTTGCAGGTTACAGGTACTAATAGTAACCCTACTTTTAGTTCATTGGATGGTTTTGATGCGCATCATGGTTCATTGCAAAGTCCTTATTTATCTCAAGATTATGGCACAGGCGTTAATGGCGAACCTCGCCGTGGGGATGTTACCGATGGTATGCACCCAATTAGTAAAACTGCTGGTGTAGAATTAAACTTCGACTTAGGCGAAGGATGGAGAGTAGAGAACAGGGCTCGTTTTGCTCAGAACAATGGTCGTTTCATTGCACCTTTCCCTGCAAGTGTGGGTTCTACTTCAAGTATGCTTTCTACCATTGCTAGTGCAACAGGATGGAACTTAACAGGTGCAAGTGTGTATGATGGTGTTACCGGCGCGGCTTACACTGGTAAGAACGCTATGATTGTTCACATGTTTGATGTTGAATTAAACAACTTCAACAATTTTGTAAATGACTTTAAATTGAAGAAGAAACTAGGTGGAGTAGACGCAACTTTTGGCTTCTTTAAATCTTACCAAAACGTGGGAATGTCTTGGTTGTGGAACTCTTACCTCACAGATGTTAATGGTAATGGCATACACCCATTAACAATTAAAGATGCTTCTGGAACTGTTTTAAACCCAGGTGGACAATATGCTTATGGCACACCAGTTTGGGGTAACCTTCGCAGAAACTACGATACTCGTTACGACATCTCTGCTCCTTATGTGGCTACTACTTTCGATTTAGCTAAAGACCTTAACATCGATGCAAGCGTTCGTTGGGATATTGGTAAAGTAACAGGTTCATACACTGGCGGTTCATCATCTGCTAAAGATATGAATGGTGATGGCGTTATTTCTCCAAACGAAACAAAGGTTGAATCTATTGATTACACTACTACAAAACCTGTTAACTACGATTACAATTATGGTTCATACTCAGTGGGTGCTAACTACAAATTGAATGCTTCTCAGGCAATATTTGCTCGTTATAGCAGTGGTGCAACTACAAAGGCAGATAGAATTCTATTTACAAACAATATCCTTGCTGATGGTTCTGCAAAGGGTGTTCAAGACAAGATTGACCAAGCAGAATTGGGCTACAAGGCTAACTACAAAACAGTTGGTATTTTCCTTACTGGCTTCTATGCTAATGTAAACGAACAAGGTGGTTTTGAGGCTACTACACAAAAAGTAATCGAGAATCACTACAAGTCTTATGGTTTAGAGTTAGAGTTTGCAGCTAAATTGTCTAAAGATTTAGATTTAAGAGGTGGTGCTACTTTTACTAAAGCAGAAATTACAGACGGTGCAAACAAGGGCAATAGACCAAGAAGGCAAGCACCTTTTATCTATAACTTGGTTCCTACTTATAATGCAGGCAATTTATCTCTTGGTTTCAGTGCCATTGGAACTTCAGGTTCATATTCTCAAGATAACAATAAGTTGAAGTTTAAAGGATATGTTTTAATTAATCCTTTTGTTAACTACAAGTTTACAAAGGCATTGGTATTGTCTGTTAATGCAAACAATGTGTTCAATAGTTTAGGATTGACTGAAGCAGAAGAAGATGCTATCACAGAAAATACAACAAACATTATTAGGGCAAGATCAGTAACAGGACGTACAGTTTCGGCTACATTAAGTCTTAATTTCTAAAGATATACCCCCTACGCTCTAAGAAATAGGGAGCACAGCGTATTCTGTTGCTCCCTTATCTTAAACTTATTCTGTTGTTCCTTAAAAACTTAATATTCTATATAGTCTAAAGAAATTATATCAATCCTCTTTTGTCTATTTTAAAACACACAATTATGGCAATTAAAAATAAGGTTCAATTAATCACTTATCCAGATTCTCTTGGTGGTAATCTGGAGAATTTAGAGTCGGTTCTTAATCAGTATTTTACTGATTTGTTTCAAGGTGGTGTTCATATTCTGCCTCCTTTCCCTTCTTCTGGAGATAGAGGTTTTGCCCCACTAACTTATTTTGAAATAGCAAAAGAATTTGGCTCTTGGGAGAATATTAAAGCGATTGCCGCTAAAAACGACATTATGATTGACCTTATGGTGAATCATATCTCACAGAAATCTGAGTACTTCCAAGACTATCTTCAAAATGGAAAAGATTCAGTATATGCGGACTTGTTTCTTAACCTAAATAAAATTTGGGAAGAAGGAAATCCTAAAATGGAGGATATTGATAAAATGTTTTTGAGAAGAACATTGCCTTATTCTGAATTTGAAATGGGTTCTGATAAAAACAAAGAAAAAGTATGGACAACCTTTGGGAAACAAGATCCTTCCGAACAGATTGACTTTGACATTAACTCTCCTATTTTTAAAGACCTGCTAGTTAGGATATTACAAAACTTCAAAGACAACAACATCAAAATGGTTCGTTTGGATGCTGTGGGATATGTAATAAAAAAATTAGGAACGAGTTGTTTTTGGGTAGAACCTGATGTTTATACTTTCTTAGATAGCGTTAAGAAAATTGCGGATGAGCTAGAAATTGAATTATTGCCAGAAGTACACTCTCACTACTCCATTCAGAATGGATTGGCAGATCATGGCTATTGGATTTATGATTTTATCCTTCCTTATACTGTTCTTGATGCATTAATTAATCAAAATACAAAAAAGCTTTTTGAATATGTTGCAAAGCGTCCGCATCAACAGTTCACCATGCTTGATTGCCATGACGGCATTCCTGTAAAACCCGATTTAGATACTATTGTTACAACTACAGAGGCAAGAAAGCTTGTTGATATATGTGTGGAAAGAGGTGCTAATCTTAGTTATATTTTTTCTGATAAACATAAAGATGCCGATGGTTTTGATATTCACCAAATCCGTTGCAGCTATTACTCCATGTTGAATGCAAATGATGATGCTTACATAGCGGCAAGGGCAATACAATTTTTTGTGCCAGGCATACCTCAGGTATATTATGTAGGTGCGCTTGCTGGAGAAAATGATGTGGAAAATGTATTGAAAACTGGGGAAGGAAGAGAAATTAACCGTCACAATTTCAGCATTTCCGAAATAGAAACGGCTGTTAATAAACCAGTTGTTAAAAGACTATTTAAACTAATTAATTTTAGGAATAACATAGAGGCATTCAATGGCTCATTTGAGGTATTAAGTGATAACGAAGAAAAAATTGCTTTTAAATGGACAAAAGACAATAGCTATTGTTTACTGACGGTGGATGTGGTAAAATACATTTCTGTAGTTGAAAATGTAGATGGGGAAGGAAATAAGGAAACAATAATATTTTAATAATTAATAGGCCATTATGAACCAGATAGTTAATGATAATAGTACTAGAAGCATGACATTGATAAAGTATTTAACTTTCTTTATGTTTATGATGTTCGCAATGACCACCGATTCTGTTGGGGTTATTATTCCAGAAATCATGAAGCAATATAACTTAAGCATGACTTCGGCGGGAATGTTTCATTACGGCCCTATGATTGCTATTGCGCTTTCTGGGATTTTTTTAGGTTTTTTGGCCGATAAATTAGGAAGAAAAAAGGCAATCATTATAGGACTAACCCTCTTTGCAGCAAATTCGTATTTGTTTTTATTGGGCAGCACTTTTGCGTTCTTTCTCACACTTCTTACTATTTCTGGTGTTGCCATTGGGATATTTAAAACAGGCGCATTGGCATTAATAGGCGATATTACTAAATCGCCCACAGAACACACTACCACAATGAATGCGGTGGAAGGATTCTTTGGGATAGGTGCCATCATTGGGCCATTCATCGTTGCCTATCTTTTAAAACATGGCACAGACTGGAAGTGGTTGTACATTATTGCGGCATCACTGTGCATTGTTCTCATTAGCATTGCCTTACTCGTTAAGTATCCCACATCCAGTAAACAGAATACAGAAAGTATTGATATTAAAAGTACCTTCTCTTTGGTTAAAAATCCTTTTGCTCTGGGCTTTTCGTTAGCTGCTTTCATGTATGTGGCCGTTGAGTGTTCCATTTATGTATGGATGCCCACCCTTATAGCTTCATACAGTGGCAGTGCGGTTTTTGTTGCCACGTATGCACTTTCCATCTTTTTCATATTGAGAGCTGGAGGACGGTTTTTAGGTGCATGGATATTATCAAAATATGATTGGTCGATAGTTTTAGCCATATTTAGCTTTCTCATCTTCGTTTGCTTCTTGGGAAGTGTTATTGGTGGCGTTAATTATGCGGTGTTTCTTTTGCCTTCATCTGGGTTGTTTATGTCACTCATTTATCCCACCATCAATTCAAAAGGGATTAGTTGTTTCCCAAAAAATCAACATGGATCTGTGGCAGGGATTATCTTGTTTTTCACTGCTGCTGGTGCTGCCTTGGGACCTTTAGCCATAGGAGCTGTAAGCGATTTTTTCAATCATAATGCCTCAGCAGGTTTTGTGTTGGCTACCCTATTTGCTGGCTGTCTATTTCTCGGATTCCTATATAATTGGAAGTATAAATTGACTGAAATAAATTTTTAGTAATCATCATTTCATGGGGAGATGATACTATTAATAAGTCAAAGTTTTGCCTAAACAAGGCACAAAAGCATTTGTAATTTAAGAAACCAGTTCTTTTAATATTCATTCCTCACGTGTGAGCAAGGTTTCCTCACGTGTGAGCAAGGTTTCCTCACGTGTGCGGAAGCTTTCCTCACGTGTGCGGAAGCTTTCCTCACGTGTGCGGAAGGTTTCCTCACGTGTGCGGAAGGTTTCCTCACGTGTGTGCAAAGTTCCCTCACGTGTGTGCAAGTATTCCTCACGTGTGAGCAAGTATTCCTCACGTGTGAGATAAGCTTTAAAATAAGGCAACTAATTTTTAAAATAAAACAATAAAGTAATGGCAAACGTAAAATCTAGTGATGGATTACAATCACAGAAGAGTAAATCAGGTAAAGGAAATGCAAGTTTAGTATCATCAATTGCACCATTTGCATGCATCTTTATGGGTTATTTAATTTGGAGGTTTTTAATTGGAAATCCCGATAATTTTTCTAAACCAGATCTTAATGGTGGCTTTTGGCCAAACCATGAAACCCCTAAAAGTGGTTTTGCCAAAATGTATCTTGGTGGCATCATCGTTCCCATACTTATTGGTTGTTTTTTAACCGTCCTAACTTTTGTTGTAGAAAGATTTATAGCTGTTATTAAAGCTGCAGGTTCTAATAATATCTCCGATTTTATAAGGAAAGTACAGTTTCATCTTGCGAACAAAGATGTAGAAAAGGCAATTGCTGAATGCGATATTCAAAAAGGAGCTGTGGGTAGAGTGATGAAAAACGGTTTGCACAAGTATAAAGAGATGATAAACACTACTGATTTAACAACAGAACAGAAGGTGTTGAACATTCAAAAAGAAGTGGAAGAAGCAACTGCTTTGGTATTACCATTTTTAGAAAAGAATTTGGTTTTCCTATCCACCATCGCTTCTGTTGCCACCTTGTTAGGTTTGCTAGGTACGGTATTGGGGATGATTAGATCCTTCTCGGCACTTGGCGATAGTGGTGGTGGAGAAGCAGCTCAGAAGTTATCACAAGGTATTTCGGAAGCACTTTATAATACTGCACTAGGAATTGGCACTTCTGCCATCGCAATCATTACCTATAATATTTTCACAACAAGAATAGATGCTATTACCTATGGCATTGATGAATCTGGATTTACACTTACGCAAAGTTTTACTGCAAATTATAAGTAACATCCATTACCCAAATAAATTTAGAAGTAATGTCTAGACCTAAATTACCTCGAAAGAGTACGTCTATCGATATGACGGCAATGTGTGATGTAGCCTTTCTTTTGTTGAGCTTTTTTATCTTAACAACCAAGTTTAAGGCATCGGAAGCAATTACTGTTACTACCCCAAGCACTGTTGCATCGAAGGTTGCTCCAACTAAGGATATAGTGTTAATTACGATTGATAAAAACGGTAAGGTTTTCCTATCTGTGGATGATGAGTCGAAGAAAGAGATTATCGTTAACACCTTAAACAAAACAAAGAATTTGAATCTGGATGTCAACAAATTTGTTAAAACAAAATTTTTCGGAACAAGTTTCAGCCAATTGCCGTCCTTCCTAAATATTTCAGAAGAATCAAGAAAAGGCAATCTATTGCCAGGAATCCCCTGCAAGGATAGCCTAAATAATGAATTGGTTGAATGGTTGAAAATAGTCAACGATTCATATCAAGGAGACAAGATGAATCTGTTACTAAAGGGGGATAATTTGGCAAAGTATCCTTCGTTCAAGAATGTATTGTATGCATTTAAAAAGAATGATTTCTTGAAATTTCAAATGGTTACTAATCCCGAATCAATTCCTTTAGGAACAGAGTTATGGAAAATGAGCCAAGCAAAGGGAGGCATAAAAGAAGATTAATTTACCTAGTTTAATATCAGTTGCTATGGCAGAAATGGATACATCGGGCGGTGGTCATAAAAAAGGACCTGGCGTTAAGAAAGGGAAAAAACTATCAACAAGAATTGATTTAACCCCAATGGTTGATTTGGGTTTTTTGTTGATTACTTTTTTCATTTTCACGACCACAATGAGTTCGCCTACCGCTTTTAAATTGAATTTACCGAAAGATGCAGATAATCCGGAAGAGAATACTAAGATTAAGAATTCGGGCGCATTAACTATTTTGTTAGGATCCAACAATCATCTATTCTATTATGAAGGTCTTCTAGATCCTGCTGGTAGAAACTTTAAATCCTCCACATTCAAGGATATTAGAGAGGTAATTATGAATAAAAAAAGGACAACAGCCGACAATGATTTTTTTGTGGTAATAAAACCCAATGATGAGTCATGTTATAGAAATGTAATTGATGTATTGGATGAGATGGCAATTAATGTGGTGAAACGATATGCTTTAGTAGATATTTCTGATGGTGAGAATCAATTAATAAAAACGACAGAAAAGTTTAGTACGGGCAATAATTAGCTGTTTAGGGGGCATTTTAACCAAAAAGAACACAAAGTAATTTACAAAGAACAAAAGGATTGTGTGGAATTAATTGAAAAGAATAGTCAAAACGCAAATGCTAAACCTTTGTTTCCTTTGTTTTTTAGTGAGCTTAGTGGTAATGTTCCTCAGTGGTAACCAACTGTAATTTAATTCTAACATACAATTATTTAAAATGGAAGTTAATAAGATATTGTCGGCTGATGTTCTTGACATACTCTTTGATGGCAGGAATAAAGATTATGGAGCGTATGATTTGAGAAAAACATATAATAGCAGAATTACAAAGGCTTTAATGGGAACTGTAATAATCTGTTTGTCTGTTTATTTAATTTCTATTCTGGCTACAAGGTTTAAAAAAGAGAAAAAGAACGAAATTATTGTTCAAGATGTGTCTTTAGCTGATTTGAAGAAACAGGAAAAAAAGCCAGAGCCATTGCCACCTCCACCACCTCCCAAACAAGAGCCGCCAAAGGTTGAAATTACAAAGTTTACGCCACCAAAGATTGTGAAAGATGAGGAGGTGAAAGAACCACCTCCTGAACAAGTTAAAATGGAAGAAACCAAAATTGGAACAATTAATCAGGAAGGTGCAAAGGATGAAGGTTTAGTGGCATCACCTGTTGAAAGCAAGGGAACTGGTGTAGTAGAAGCTCCAAGGCAAGAAGAAGATTATGATAAAGTTTTTACTTCTGTTCAAATAGAAGCTGAATTTCCGGGTGGGCCTTCTGCATGGAAGCGTTATTTAGAAAGGAATTTGAATCAGAATGTTCCATCCGAAAATGGTGCTCCTCCCGGCAAATACACGGTTATTCTAAATTTTCAAGTTGATAAAAATGGTAATATTAGTGACATCCAAGCAGACTCTGGCCCGTATGGCACTAAAGAAGAAGCAATAAAAGTTATTAAAAAAGGACCCAGTTGGAAACCAGCAGTTCAAAATGGACATAACGTAGCTTATAGAGCAAAGCAAGCTATTACGTTTGTTGTTGCAGAAGAATAATTTAAAATTGATACTTGAAAATTTAATGGTTATCAATTGGTTGGATAATAGTTAATTCAAATAAAATGGAAAAATATGTTCTCGCCATTGGCGAATTATTAATAGATGCAATCAGTAACCAATCAGTTACTAGTTTGTCTGAAGCTGCGGACTTCTCCATTCATGCGGGTGGAAGCCCAGCCAACTTTGCTAGATATCTTCAAAAATGCAATGCAAATGCTAAAATTGTTGCAACAGTAGGTAATGATGGCTTCGGCAATTTATTGCTAGATAAGCTAAAAAAGGAAGGTGTTTGCTCAGAATATGTACTGCAACAAGAACTGTATGCCACGAGTTTAATTGTTGTGGGAAGAACAAAAGGAACACCCGATTTTATTGCCTATCGTAATGCAGACTGCATGATTGAAACGGTGGATGAAACATTAATTGCCAATGCGTCATTGGTGCACTCTACTGCTTTTGCCCTTAGCAAACAGCCAGCACAAACAGCCATACTAACAGCTTTCGAGAAAGCAAGTAAGGAAGGAATACCGGTATCTGTGGATTGGAATTATGCTGAAAAGATTTGGGGAAAACACAATAACGCCCAAGATGTCTTTAATCAATTACAGACTTATAAGCCTTTATTAAAGTTTAGTTTGGATGATATGGAAAGGTTTCTGGGCAAATCATTATCTATTGAAGAAGCTAAAGAATACTTGCAAAATGTTCTTTGCACGGCAATCTGTTTAACTTGTGGAGGTGATGGTGTTTACTACAAAAGCAGTTTAAGTCATTGGCAATATATGCCTGCGCAACAAGTTGAAGTGAAAGATGCCACAGGTGCAGGGGATGCTTTTTGGGCAGGCTTTGTTAGTGAATGGAACAAAGAAAACGCCATAGATAGTTGTGTTGCCAAAGGAATTCATACAGCATCGCTTAAACTACAAGGAATTTTGTAATGTGCAATTTGTGATGATAACACAATGTCAGCTACTTTTGTGCGCTAAATAAAAGTGCATTATGGCAAACGAAATACTGTTCACAGAAACACAACGGTTCAAACAAAAGTGGCTTTGGGCATTACTAATTGCCATGGCGGTGTTTATTCCGGGGCCAACTGCATTAGGATTAATAAGGCAATTTTTCTTCGGTCAACAATTCAGCAACAATCCTTTTAGCAGCAATGGATTAATTCTGCTAACAATTGTAAATGTTGTTTTGCCAATCTTTCCTTTGGTATTGTTTGCCTTCATGAAACTAGAAACGGTTATAAAAGAAGATGGCATTTATGTTCGCTTTTTACCTTTTCAATTGCAGTCAAAATTCTATTCTTGGGAGAAGCTTACAGAATGCTACATAAGAGAATATAGTGCCGTGAACGAATATGGAGGTTGGGGATTAAAAGGATTCGGCAAAAACAAAGCACTGAACGTTTCAGGAAACATTGGTCTTCAGTTAGAAACTAAAGATGGATTCCGGTTATTGATCGGTACCAATAATCCAAAACAAATAGAAGAACTTTTAAGAAAATTAAAGCAATACAGGAATCTTTAAGAACTCAACTAATGGCATACATCGAAAAGTTTTAACCACTTTATTCCAGTTTTTTATAATTCTAATTAGCGTTAATCATTCAGGTTTATGTATTGTGTATTTTGTTTTGTTTATATGATAAAAAAAATGGTAGTAACTATTCAGGGGATATTTTACCACAATGGGTACTAAGGCTTTCACCAAGAACACAAGGATTGTGTTTTTTTATTACCATTGGAGGCTCTAAACCTTAGTGTACTTATTTTTTTCTAGTGTACTTTGTGGTTAAATAACCCCTGAAGAGATACCAATGGTGAATGTATTAATTGAGTTTTATAGGGTTAAAATGACAGTTTTTGCCTAATTTAAAATCTATAATAGATTGAATAAAAAACTTTTTATTCATAATACTTTAAAAATTGATATTCAATGTGAAATGAGGTATTTTAATCTTCAATTTTTCAGAAGAACAATCGATTATATTTCCTATAAAATATTTTACAGCTACAATATTAATTACATTTCATTTCTACAATTTTTAAGATACCTTTTCATAGTTAAAGGTGCTTTGAATAACTTTCAAGTAGCACGATAGTATTATCGTGTGCCTTAAATAACTTTCAAGTGGCACGATAGCGTAATCGTGTGTCTTGAATAACTTTCAGGTGGCACGATAGCGCTATCGTGTGTCTTAAATAACTTTCAAGAGGCACGATAGTACTATCGTGTGCCTTGAAAAACTTTCAGGTAGCACGATACCGCTACTAATTGTGTTATTTAGGTTTAAATGAATGTATTACCAAGAACAAATGGGTGAAATTGTTTTGAAAGAGGTCGGGATTTGTGAATGGGTTTGTAGTATTATTGCAGGGGGGAAATCAAATTAAACATTAACTATGAATTCTTTTAATGATTGCAGTTTAGAACACCAATATAAAAATGCTAGAAATATGAAATCTTACTTACTCATTATTGCAATCTTTGTAAGTATCAGCATTAGTTCTGCGCAATTCAACTTTGAAACGGATGTTGTGCATCCGAAAGAAATTGAATTTGCTGCTGATAGTGTCGATAACGTGCATAGCAAATATTTTATAAAAATGGATAAGAAATTAGACTCTACGTTCAAAATAAGCAAAGAGTTTGATTTTCAATTTCGGCTTTGGAAAGATGCCAATGTTGTTCAAACTATTACTGCGTTTATAATGACACTTAATAAAGGCAAGTGGTCTGCATCTTATTATCATTTTAATCCGCATTGGCAGGAGGATTGTAAATATGGGATGGTAAGAGAAAATGTAGATTCGTCAAAACTTAATCAACTATGGCATCGATTGCGACAAAATAATATTTTGAAATTACCAGATGATAATAAATTAAGGGAAAAAAAGACTATGTATGAAATTGATACAACACATTTATATGGTATAATTGGAGCATCAAAGGTGTTTAATGATGGAACTTTATATTACTTTGAACTAATAAAACCCTTACAGAGAAGAAGTTTTTATTATGGCAATCCTGAAGTTAGTTTTAAAGAATATCCCTATATCAAAGAGTATGCACAGGCTACAATGATTATTTATTTGATAAAAAGATATTTGGGAATACCACTTACTAGTCCTTTTAGGTAAATGACCATACTAATTGCTTCTCTGTGAAGCGATTAAAATAGAAAAACATAAAACAACAACAGCATGGAAACTCGGATAATGTAAATAGAATGTAAAGGTGAAGGATTGACGGGAGAGGCAAATATTGGGCGAGTAACCTTTACTAAAACAAAGCGGGGATTGCATTATAATGGCAAAACATTCCAGAAGATGGGCTCGGGCTTTAAGGCTAATTATTACGAAACCGAAACAGGAGAAGAGTATTGGATTTCGGGCTACAAAAAGGATGGTTCCGATAGACTTTATGGCGAAAGACTTCCTATTTATATAGATGAGGATGTGCCCATAGAATATTGGACAGAGATTAGAAACTTGCCTGCAATGGTATATACAAAGGTTATTAACGGAAAGAAATAATGATACTTCCAGTGATAAACAACCTTCCGAAGGTTGTTTACCTTAACTATTATCTCCGCTAAGTTTAAACCATCTCAAAACAAGTGAACTCCTAGTAGTGATGCGAAGGTTATGAAGATGATTAAGGCAATTAAGAAAACGTTATTTTAAAACCTCTGCAAAAGCGGGCACTTTGTCATAATCTTCATCCATATACTTAAACAGATACAGCATTAAAGTAGGTCCTAAATCAATCTTTTCTACATCAATATTTGTCATGTCGCTTTCCAAAACTCGAGAAAATAATTGTTTAAGTTTGACTTCTTTATTACGCTCAAATCCTTTTATACGAGAGTCTTTTAAAAATAGGGAAGAATAAAATTGAAGGATGAATGAATTACTCATATAATCCTTATCAGGTTCATTATTTGATTGAGTATTATTTAAAGCATTATTCAGTAGTGATAGGTTTTTAAGAATACTTTCATCAAGCCTAATTTTATCTTCGGTAATATTATCAAAATCCAAAGAGATTTCCTGTACACCACTTTTTTTTAAATCACCACTTTCTAATAGCAAATACTTTATGGCGCTTTTCAATCCTATCAGTAAATCATCGGTAGTTAATCCTTCAATTCGCAATGTTCCTAATCCATAAGGAGACTTCTGCCCTTTGTAACGCCCCCTAGTAGCAACTTCGTCCCATTCAATGAGAGGAAGGATACGAAGACCTGTTATTTGCTTGAGAAATTTGGGCGAAAATTTGTCCCCTTCAAAAACTATATCTACAAAAGTGTTATTCATTTGTTTAATTTGTGTAATCAAAGATGCATATACCAGTGACAAAGAAATTATTATGGTCGTTAGGATCTGCAAGCGTCATCAAATAGTTTTCATCCAATAGTATATCCGGATTCTCGACCCCGAATTGTTTTAAATCAACTTTGAAATCCTTCTTTATTATCTTTTTAATTTCTGTATGGAAAAATTCCTCTGAAACATTTAAAAGTACACTCAATTCTTTCTTTGTAAAATATCTTACTGGCATCAGTTTCTCAAAAATACAGTATTATACTATATGCAATATTTATAGTTTAAGGAAATACTCCCAATAGTCAATAACCTTCAAATGCTTGTTGACCATTCACACAATAAAACCATCGTTTTATTACAATAACCTTAGAAAACATTGTAGTGATTAATCACCTCTTTTTCCTTTAAAATTCCTTTACTTCGCATCGACAGACAATTTTAAATGAAATGACTGTTTAGATAAGTACTTACTTATCACTATCATTATCGAAAATCTTATCAGATTATGCACAGAAAAAAAGTACTTTGTTTCGGAGAATTATTATTAAGGATTTCCCCAGCAGCAACAGATAATGAGTTTTCTGAAAAACAACCAATGCTTCTCTACATGGGTGGTGCAGAAGCCAACGTTGCTACCGCACTTGCCGGATGGAATGTTCCTGTGAAATATTGTACGGTGCTGCCCGATAATTTCATGAGTAAACATGTGATTGATTATCTTGAATACAAAGGAATCTATACTTCCTCCATTATTCATGCTGGCAGCCGAATCGGGATTTACTTTTTGGAGCGCGGGGCTGACCTTAAAGGGCAGATGGTGTACGATAGAGATCATTCGGCATTCTCTGAACTGAAAACAGGTGTGATAGATTGGGATAAGGTTTTGAGAGATGTGTCATGGTTCGATTTTACAGCTATCAGTCCTGCCATAAACCAAAACGTTGCTGACGTTTGCCTAGAAGCTGCAGAAGCAGCGGCAAGAAAGGGAATCACTGTTTCATTAGATCTTAACTATCGTTCTCGTTTGTGGAAATATGGTAAGCAACCAATAGAGATAATGCCAAAAATTGCTGAACAATGTGACGTGATTATGGGCAATATCTGGAGCGCAAATACTTTATTAGGTACATCCATTGATGAAAACATACATGAAAAGCAAAGTAAAGAGGCCTATATAAATCATTCAGAGTCTACTTCTAAAGAAATTATTGAACGCTTTCCTAAGTGCAAAGTGGTGGCAAATACCTTCCGATTCGATAGTAATGCCAACAATTTATTGTACTATACTGGTTTATATACCGAAGGAAAACATTATCAATCTGCCGAGTTTACTTGTCAGGGCGTAGTAGATAGAAGTGGTAGTGGAGATTGCTTTATGGCAGGATTAATTTATGGTTTATATAATCAAAATCCTCCGCAAGAAGTATTGAACTATGCTACTGCAGCCGCCTTTGGTAAACTACAAGAAATGGGTGACTCTACCGATCAAGATGTGTTTACAGTAAAGAAAAATGCGAAGTAAATACTAGTTGTTAGTTATTAGTGGTTAGTTTTTAGGAAACTAATCTCTAACAGCTAACCACTAATAACTAACAACTAAATAGATGGACGAATACATTTCTTTTGAACAGATACCTTTTGGAAGTGACAGCTTTGCAGATAATCCGGAGCCGAGATGTCCTTGTGTATTACTACTAGATACCTCTGGATCGATGGCAGGCAAATCATTGGATGAACTTAATGCAGGCATACAAACATTTAAGAAAGAATTGCTCGGTGATTCATTGGCAACAAAAAGAGTGGAGATTGCCCTGATAACCTTTGGCCCTGTACAATTGCAAGTAGAGTTTGAAACAGTAAATAACTTTCATCCTAAAGAACTAAACACCACTGGCGATACACCTCTTGGTGAAGCAATAGAATTAGGGATTGATTTGGTGAACCAAAGAAAGAAAGTTTATAAAGAAAATGGCATCGCCTATTATAAACCATGGATCATTCTGATTACTGATGGCGAACCTACAGACGCTTACTTTCATGCTGCATCCTTAGTGAAAGAAGGCGAGGCAAATAAATCTTTTGCATTTTTTGCTATTGGCGTTGAAGGAGCAAACATGCAAATCTTGAAACAGATTTCTGTACGTCAGCCATTAAAACTAAAAGGATTAATGTTTAGGGAGTTCTTTTTGTGGCTCTCCGCATCTATGAAAATGGTTTCGGTTAAAGATCCTAGTAGTAGCATCAGTTTGTTGCCCCCAACTGGCTGGAGCGAACTGTAAATTATGATTTCTTAATAAAGAAGAATGAACCAATAATTTCCACATATTTGCGCCCAAATGCTCACTTCTTTTTCTAAAATATTTAAGATTCCCAGTGTGGTTCTGTATGCGAAACCTACTTACTCGGTGTTGATTATTTATACTATCCAAATGACTTAAAATTATGAATTGGAAAACCATTGGCAAAAGTGTTGTAGGTACTTCTCATGTTAATGCGGAAAAGCCTTGCGAGGATGCTTTGCAATATAAAATTGTGACAGACAACAACGGAAATGAGGTACTGATAGCAATTGCTAGTGACGGTGCTGGAAGTGCAAAGTTTGCGAAAGAATCTGCCATCGTTTCTTCTCATTTTGGTATTGATATATTGGCACATTTTATTAATGAAGGAACGAAGATTAATGAAGCAACTATTGTATTTATGGTTGAAACTATATTGGATGAGTTACAAAAAGAATCAACTTCAACTGGCGAACCTCTTAACGAATATTCTTGCACATTATTAGGCTGCGTGCTATTTAATAGTTCGTCCATATTCTTTCAGATTGGTGATGGTGCCATTGTTAGAGATGATGGTAATGATGGGTATGCAACAATTTGGTGGCCGCAGAATGGGGAATATGCCAATACAACTTGCTTTATTACGGATCAAAATGCATTGTCTAATCTTCGGATTATATTGATGAATGAACCAATAAAAGAAGTGGCTTTAATAACAGATGGCTTACAAATGCTTGCTCTAAACAATGAAACAAGCACCGTACATCAGCCTTTTTTTAATGGTTTATTTAAATGGTTACGCTTTGCTAACAAGGAAGAAGAGATTGAGATATTGGATAATAAATTGAATGAATACCTACTTAGTGAGACTATTAATAACAGAACAGATGACGACAAAACACTATTCTTGGCTACTAGACATTAAAATGAGTGATAAGTGAAAAATTTAAACATACTTTCTAGCCAAATTTTCTGCTTAGTTCTTTGCATTTTAATAGCCGTACTTTCCTTTCCATCTTTCATTTAAAAACTTACGTTGTTCATTCTCGCGGGCATTGTTGCCGGGTTTGTAAAAAGTGATGCCTCGGAGTTCATCTGGAAGATACTCTTGTTCGATAAAGTTGCCTTCCCCAAGATGAGAGTATTGATAGTTTTTTCCATAACCTATGTCTTTCATTAATTTGGTAGGTGCATTTCGAATGTGTAACGGCACAGGTAAATCACCAGTTTGTTGAACAGCTTGCAACGCATTTCCTATCGCTTCATAAGCCGCATTACTTTTGGCTGAGGAAGCTAAATAAGTAGCGCATTGCGATAAGATTATTCTACTTTCAGGATAGCCTATCTTGCTTACTGCCTCAAACGTTGCGTTGGCTAATAACAATGCATTTGGATTAGCATTGCCCACATCTTCACTAGAAAATATCAACATTCTACGGGCGATAAATTTTACATCTTCGCCGCCTTCTATCATTCTGGCTAGCCAATACACCGCACCATTAGGGTCACTTCCTCTCATGCTTTTAATGAACGCAGAAATTAGATCATAGTGTTGCTCACCCGATTTATCATACAAAGCAATCTTTTGTTGAGCAATTTGCATCACTGCATTATCAGTAATGATTATCTTTTTGTCTTTTGCGCCAGCAGTTTGAATAACTAGTTCCAGTAGGTTTAATAATTTGCGTGCATCGCCCCCACTAATCTTCACAAGTGCGGCTGTTTCTTGCAATTCTATCTGATATTGTTGTAGTATATTGTCTTTTTCAATAGCCTGATGCAGTAGCTTAATTAGGTCATCTTCTTGCAGAGGTCTAAGTATATATACTTGCGAACGGCTAAGTAGTGCACTATTTACTTCGAAAGAAGGATTTTCGGTAGTAGCACCTATCAATGTTATTATGCCTTTTTCCACTGCGCCCAATAGTGCGTCTTGTTGTCCTTTATTGAACCGATGAATTTCATCAATAAAAAGTATTGCCTTGTTAGCTTGACTTGCTTGTGCAATTACATCACGCACATCTTTAACGCCACTACTAATGGCACTCAACTGAAAGTAGGGGATGTTAATTGCTTTTGCAATGATGTTTGCAATCGTTGTTTTGCCCACACCGGGCGGCCCCCATAAAATGATTGATGGTAAGTTCCTTTGTGCAATAGATGATTTAAGGATACTACCATTGCCAGTGAGATGTCCTTGACCAACTAGTTCATCCAATGTTTTGGGGCGCATCCTTTCTGCAAGTGGTATATTAATGTTCAAAATGAGATGTTTAATGAAAACGCAATGTAGGAAGTTAATTGTTATGGCTTCAAAGTTCGAAGAAAAAAGTTGAATGTAGAATTGCCATGTAAAGCCGTTTATTTTAGAAAAAAAACACGTGCAGAGTTCGCAGGGTGATTTGTATTTTTAAAGTGTATTAGTATGCCATGGAGCAAGTGATGTGTTGTTGAATAAAAATAAATTTCTATCAGAAAAAATAGTCTCATTTGATTAGAAAGCTTCCTTAGTTCTACTTTGACACATTAGAGTTTATAATGTTTGCATGTAATATTTTGAGGTTAGGTATTCGTTTTTTATTAAAATCTTTATTACAACAGATAAACCCATGTATTGTAAGAATAAAATATTGAGGTTGGTTACACTTGTGAAAATTGATTTTTTACCGAAACGAATGATTAATACCCTTGATTTCAATTGAAGGAAGTTTCTCTCATTTCGCAAACCAAATTCTGTTGAGTATAATCTATAAGCCCTTCAAATCCTTTGCTGTAAATGAATACATCATTTGATTTAGCAATTTTAGCATCAAAAAGCGTCATTTGTTCAGGTGAGTCAGTCCACGACTCAGGTGAATCTTTGTCTGACTCAGGTGAGTCTTCGACTTACTCAACTGAGTCTTTGTCTGACTCAAGTGAGTCGTCGACTCACTCAGATGAATCTTTTTATGACTCAGGTGAGTCGTGGACTGACTCAGGTGAATCTTTGACTGACTCAAGTGAATATAAGCGTGATTCAGTTGAATAAATGGCAGAAAGAGGACAAAAGAAAGCGCTCATTTTGATTTTAATTGTATCTTTTGATATCGAGCTACTTGAAAGTTTTTTAAGAAAAAAGACGCCAATATTTTCTTCAATAGGAATCTTATTCCGTTAAAAAAGTATCATTTTATTACTATATAGTTTTCGTTCAAAAAAAAAGCTTTGTTTTGCCACTCGCATCCAAAAGGATTGCTGGTAGATGGTGATAACAACTAATGCCACATAAAAAAACAGATAATGATATATCGCAGTAAAGCGCCTTTACGTATTGGTTTGGCAGGTGGAGGAACTGATGTTAGTCCATATAGCGACGAGTTTGGTGGAGCAATCCTAAATGCTACTCTCTCTTTATATGCCCACGCTTCTATTGAACCAACAGCCGGAAATGAAATAATTGTACAAGCATTAGACAGAAACGAGATAGAAACCTATCCATGGGCTACTAGTTTGCCTATTAACGGGAAGCTCGATTTGCTGAAAGGTGTTTATAATCGGATCCAAAAAGATTATGGAATAAAACAAGGAGGTTTCAAGTTAAGTACTTATGTAGATGCACCTGCTGGTAGTGGTTTGGGTACATCATCCACACTTGTGGTGGCCATTATTGGTGCATTTGTGGAGATGCTTAAGCTGCCTTTGGGCGATTATGATATTGCTCATTATGCCTATGAAATTGAACGAAATGATTTGCAATTAAGTGGGGGAAAGCAGGATCAATATGCAGCAACTTTTGGAGGTGTAAACTTTATGGAGTTTTATGGTAATGATAAAGTTATCGTGAACCCATTGCGCATACGGCAGGAATATCTGAATGAACTAGAAAATAATTTGGTGCTGTATTACACTGCCACAAGCAGAGAAAGTGCCACCATAATTAAAGAGCAGCAAAGTAATGTGACGCAAAAGAAAGTGGCTTCGGTTGATGCGATGCATCAACTGAAGGAACAATCCAAAATGATGAAGGAAGCTTTACTAAGAGGGAAGCTTCACGAAATTGGTCATATACTTGATTACGGTTTTGAGCAAAAAAAGTTAATGGCTAAGAGCATAACAAATGGCTTGATTGATGACATTTATAGTGCAGCTAAAGCAGCAGGTGCTAGCGGTGGGAAGATTAGTGGTGCTGGTGGCGGTGGATTTATGACTTTCTATTGCCCAGGAAATAATAGATATAATGTAATTGATACACTATTGAAATTTGGGGGTGAAGTGAAAAATTACCAACTAACGCAGGTGGGATTAACAACCTGGACAACACCATAAGAATAGTTGAGTGTTATACGTATTACGTTGTAAGTTATACGTAAAACGTAAAACTAATAACGTAATACTAAAAAGAGTTAAATAACATGAATAATAAGATTAAGGAATTGATAGCTTCTTCTATCAGTGTGAAAGAAAAAATATTGCAGGATGAAACGATACTGCAAACACTTAATACAGTAGTGGAAGTAATTAGTAATGCGTTTGACAACGGTAATAAGGTTTTGTTTTGTGGTAATGGTGGCAGTGCTGCCGATGCACAACATCTTGCAGCAGAATTTAGTGGTCGGTTCTACAAAAATAGACGAGCCTTGCCTGCCGAAGCTTTACATTGCAACACATCCTACTTAACGGCCGTGGCAAACGATTACAGTTATGACGTGATTTATGCAAGATTATTGGATGGTATTGGTGTGAAAGGTGATGTTATTCTTGGTTTTAGTACATCTGGTAATTCGGTGAACATTACTAAAGCTTTTGAAGTAGCCAGAGAAAGAGGTATTGTGACTATTGGATTGACAGGAGAAACAGGTGGAGATATGAAGGAATTGAGTGATTATTTATTTAATGTCCCCTCTACGATTACCCCTAGAATACAGGAAAGCCACATACTATTGGGACATATCATTTGCGAATTAGTAGAAGAAAAAGTATTTGCCCCCAACCCCTAAAGGGGCATTTAAGGGTTAACCACAAAGTACTCAAAGGTTAATCACTAAGAACACTAAGATTTTACTTTTTCCTTTGTGCTCTTTTGATTAACCTAGTGGACTTTGTAGTTAGAGGAATTATAAAAAAACTTAGTGTTCTTTAAGATAAACCAAGTGGACTTTGTGGTTAGATAAACAGAAACTTATTTATGAGTAATCAGAAAAAGAGTGAGCTTTCTCATTCTCCTTTAGAGGTTAGTGGAGAGGTCATAATTCTTGCAGGAGGATTGGGTACACGATTACGTAGTGCCGTGCCAGATTTGCCAAAATGTATGGCACCCGTAAATGGCAAACCATTCATCGGTTATGTAATAGATTACTTTCAAAAGGAAGGCGTTGATAAATTTATTCTTTCTGTAGGCTATATGAAGGAAGCAATTATAGATTATGTGGCTGAACATTATCCAACACTGAATGTGAAGTTTGCCATAGAGGAAGAACCAATGGGTACTGGAGGCGGCATCTATCTTTCAAGTAAAATGGCTACAGAACAAAATGTTTTTGTAACGAATGGAGACACGATGTTCAACGTGAACCTTGCTGCACTATTAGCAAGGCATACTGAAACCAACTCAGATTGTACATTATCCTTAAAACCCTTGCAGAATTTTGAGAGATATGGTGTTGTGGAGTTGAAGGAAGATTTCAGCATTGATTCTTTTAAGGAGAAACAATATTATAAAGAAGGATTGATTAATGGAGGCTTGTATGTGCTGAATGTTGCCAGTTTCTTGGCGGAATCATTACCCCAAAAGTTTTCTTTTGAAAAGGACTACATGGAAGCCCTCTATCAACATCGAAAGATGAGCGGATTAGTACAAGATGCTTACTTCATAGACATTGGCATTCCGCAGGATTATCTACAAGCTCAAACAGACTTTAGTTTAGTGGTTAGTGGGTAGTTGTGCATAAACTTTTTCGCTCTGAAGGTTATATGTCAATAATTAGGACGCATGATAATGCGTCTAGAAAGCTAATAAAATACAAACACCTACAACTTTGTGAAACATGGCAAATTACCACTAACCACTATTTGGATGCTACTATACCGAAATGTAAGTCGCCAAAGTTTTGAAGGGAGGAAAGCTTTAGGTCGGCAGCAGCCCATCTTTCTTCCTTCAAGAGTGCATGATGTGGAATAACCACACATTTCATGCGAGCAGCCTTAACGGCAATCATTCCATTAAAAGAATCTTCGAAACAAATACAGGAAGTTGGGTCTGAACCAAGCTTTTCTGCACAATCAAGATACACTTGAGGATGTGGTTTACCATGAGGTAATTTCTGTGCGGAGGCAGTAGCTTGAACAACAGATTTAATGCCCAACATTTCTACTACCAAGTCTATTAATTCCTGAGGGGAAGATGTGGCAATACCAATTTTAAATTGTCGGTTATGAAAATAATTAAAGATATGCTGCACTCCATTCATGGGTTCAGCTCTTTCCTTTATCTTTTTTAATACAGTAACAATTATCTGCTGTTCCGCATCGTTAGATAAGTTTTTAGAGATGCCAAAATAATTAAACCATTGGTCTACAAATTCTTTTGTGCGTAATCCTGTAGTGCTTAAATATTGTTGATGTGTAAGTGTTATTCCATATTTATTAAAAACCTCATCTGCGGCTTCATTCCAAACTGGTTCGCTGTCTATTAATAATCCATCTATGTCAAATATCACGGTATCGAGAGGCATGTAGTACTTTTTAGTTATCCGCAAATGTAAATAAGTATCGATTAAGAAGTAGAAAGTTGAACCATATTAAGCAGTACGAGCAATAATGTGAAGCAATGATTTTTCATTTCATATCATAATGCATTAAGTTTTACAATAGAACTGGTTAGTTTTGCTCCCGATGCAATTATTTAAACACCCTATTACAACGCTGATAAGAAAAGATTTGCTGCTGGAGATGAGGCAGCAGTACACATTATATGGAATATTATTGTACGTGGCTTCAACCACTTTTGTAATATATCTTTCTATGGGGCAACCAGAATCTCAAGTGTGGAATGGTCTTTTTTGGATTACTCAGTTATTTATCTGCATTAATGCAGTGGCTAAAAGTTTTTTGCAAGAGAGCAGGGGACGTATGCTATATTTTTACTCTATTGCTGGTGCAAAAGACTTCATTATTGCAAAGCTTGCTTTTAACCTACTACTAATGTTAGTGATGAGTGTGATGGCATTATTGCTATTTACATTACTACTAGGAAATCCTGTAAACAGTATGGGAACTTTTTTGGGTATTACACTTCTCGGCGGAGCAAGCCTAAGTTTAGTATTCACATTTTTGGCTGCCATTGCCGCAAGGGCGCAACAATCGGCTGCATTGATGGCAATACTAGGGTTTCCTATTATTATTCCACAAATATTGTTGTTAATGAAAATATCTGTTCCAGCATTCAGCGACGTAATTCTGGAAGGATGGACGCAATTAGTTTATTCATTGGTAGGCTTAGATGTATTAATAATTGCCTTAGCTATCATTTTGTTTCCATTTTTGTGGAAAGACTAATTGTTAGATATTAATTACCTGCGATGAGTAATTCAAATTAAATGACATGCAAGCTGTTCTTCATGTTTTTTACATTCTTATTGGCTCAACATTTTTCTGAACCAATATCCTGAATTTTTGATGGTACGGAGTTGTGTTTTAAAATCCACATGCACCAATCCAAAGCGAGCCTTATATCCTTCTGCCCACTCAAAATTATCCATTAGTGTCCAGGCAAAATATCCTTTAATGTTGATGCCCTCATTTTTTGCTTTTAGCATTGCTTCTAAATATTCCTGAAAGTATTGGATACGATCTGCATCATTGATAACACCATTTACCAAATGATCTTTAAAGTATGCACCACCTTCACTAATAATAATTTCTTTCACTCCATCATAGTCATTAAAACGTTTTATCATTCTGTAGAAACTATCTGCATTAATTTCCCACCCAAAAGAAGTATGGGGTACTTTTCGTTTAATTGCAGATACTTCGGTTGCTTGTATGTAAGGGATTAGTGGATTATGTTTCACTGTTAGTGCAAAATAATTTTGAATGCCTATGAAGTCAAAATCAAATTTCATTCTTTCCGTATACTTCCATGCTTTATTATGCAAATGAATTTTGTCGGTCAAGGCAAAACCATCTTCATGCGGATATCCCATTCCTAGGGAAGGTTCTATAAACAATCTGTTCAATAATAAATCCATTCTTTTTGCAGCCAATACATCCACTTCTTTTTCAGTGTAAGGCATTACTTCACTGCACGAAAAACAAGTGCCAATATAAGCGTCCTTCACTTCCGCTCTAATTATTCTTCCGCCTTCTGCTTGGGCTAATGCTGCATTATGAACTGCTGGAAGAAAGTTTTCTAATCCAATTCTTCCGGGGGCATGCTTTCCAATCATGTACCCAAGTGTGGTAAACCCCATAGGTTCATTAAGCACCAACCAATTCTTGACTTTATCACCATATTCGTTCATGCAAACAGTAACATAGCGTGAAAACCATTTAAGCATTAGGTGGCTTGTCCAGCCGCCTTCCTTCTCTAGTTCATACGGCAAATCCCAGTGATAAAGTGTCACAAAAGGAATCATGCCCAACTCTAAGCATTCATCTATAATCTTGTGATAAAAAGCAACCCCTGCTTTATTAATTCGTCCGGTGCCTTCGGGTAATATTCTAGACCAAGAAATTGAAAATCTAAATACCTTAAAGCCTAAAGCTTTAGCCAATAAAATATCATCTTTATAACGAAAATAAAAGTCGCAAGCATGTGATGGTTTATCTCCATTTTTAATTTTACCCTGTCTTCTGGAAAATACGTCCCAGATAGATAATCCTCTTGCATCCACATTATAAGCACCTTCATTTTGTTGTGCAGCAATTGCCACACCCCACAAGAAATCCTGTCCAAAGTCACTACCCTTCACTATGTACTGTTTATATATGTATAATTAAAAACGAAAATTAGTGGTTAGCAATCAAAGTTGATTCATTTAGGAAAAAGAAATATGAATTGCTAGCTTGTTGTGATTAATCATTTTATTAATCAGTTATTGGTATAAATAATGGGCACAAAAAAAGCGGATTACTTAAAGCTTAAGTTTAAGTAATCCGCAATGAAGTATTTAATCAAAGGAATCTGATGCAAATTAATAATCGCCTAATGTTTCTGGCAATTGTGCCAAAGCTTTTTCCAGTTGAACATCATTTGGGGCAATACCATGCCACTCGTGCGTTCCTTCCATGAAGTCAACACCTTTGCCCATTGATGTTTTCATCACGATGCAGATTGGCTTACCCTGACCAGTTAATGATTTTGCTTTATCAAGTGTTGCCACTACGTCATCAACATCGTTGCCATCCATTTCAAGAACTGTCCAATCAAAAACTTCGAACTTTTGTTTAATATCTCCTAAGTTCAATACCTTCTTTGTTGATCCATCAATTTGTTGACCATTAAAATCAATAGTAGAAATAAGGTTATCTACTTTGTTATGAGCAGCAAAAAGGATTGCTTCCCAGTTTTGACCTTCATCTAATTCTCCATCTCCATGCAATGAGAACACTAGGTTTTTATCGCCATTGAATTTCTTAGCTAAAGCAGCTCCAATAGCTACGCTCATTCCTTGACCAAGTGAACCACTAGCCACTCGCACCCCTGGCAGATGTTCGTGGGTGGTAGGATGCCCTTGCAAACGAGAGTTTAGTTTACGGAAAGAAGCCAGCTCTTTCACATCAAAGTATCCGGCTCTTGCCAATACTGAATAGAAAACTGGGGAAATATGACCATTTGAAAGGAAGAACAAATCTTCATTTTTACCATCCATTTTAAAGTCTGTATCATGTTTCATTGTATTAAAATACAATGTTGTTAAAAAGTCGGTGCAACCTAGTGATCCGCCCGGATGTCCACTTTGTACTCCATGTACCATTCTAACAATATCACGCCTTACTTGCGATGCTATTTTTTTTAGTTCCTCTGGTGATGCCATAATCTATTATTTTATTGCTGCGAAGTTATCTTTTTGGATGATTTGGCAAAAGAAAGTTTTAGTATTGTGTGGATAATATTCATTCTGATTTCCATCAACTACAAAGAGAAAGATGAAAGTATATATTTGCTGCGATGAAAAGACTTGTACTGGTGGCTTCTATCACAGTTGCCTTGTTTGTTTCCTTTACTGCTCATTCGCAGGATACGCTACCTAAATTTAATATTAGAGACATCAATAATGAGAAGATTTTAATTACTTGGATCAATCCTTTTTTGGATAATTGTGTTCAGTTATCGGTACAACGATCTTATGATAGTATCCACTTTTTCTCTACCATCTACTCTGCTCAGTCGCCAGAGCTACCTCAAAATGGAGTTACAGATTCTCGTATGCCCAAAGGTGTTAAAGTTTTTTACCGGATATTTTATGTGTTGCAAGGAGGTGAATATTTTTTTACAAAATCAGTTGGGTTATATTCTTTCAACAAATTCAATCAGGCATTTGAACCAGCACCTGTAAAGAAAAATGACTTTAGAGAAACAGGAGATAAAGAAAATGAGGAGAAAATATTGGAGAAAAATGTTCCATTAACTGAATTGAAAGCGAAGATTAACATCTATCGTAGAACTACTGATACGCTTTTAGAACAAATAGAATACGCAAGTTTTCCTAGGTTCAGGGATTCATTAATACGCAGAACAAAAGATACACTCTTTACTATTGATAGTTACAACATCATTATTAAACCCTTTGTGCCTAAACCTGTGTGGAGACCCTCTACGTATGTGTTTGTTAAAGATGAATTAAATAGGGTTTCACTTAAATTGCCACAAGCAAGAATTCATAACTATAGAATAGTTTTCTTTGATCAATATGGGACGCAATTATTTGAGATAAAACATCCCAAAGATGATTTTCTTATTCTTGATAATACCAATTTTATGAAAGGTGGTTGGTATTCATTTGATTTGTATCTGGATGATAAATTGAAAGAACACAATAAGTTTCAATTATTAATTCCGTTTTAGTAAGTCGTAAGTTATAAATTAAAAGTCAAGCCACAAAGAATACATTAATTTTTTTCAAGCTGCTCAATCAATTTGGGCTAAATTATTCTGATTTTTGAAGCGAACAATATTTGAAAATAGTTTGTATTGATTTCTGGAACTCTTAATAAAACTTTTCAAACTTTTAACTTTCGACTCTCAACTTTCAAAATTAAACTTATAAAACATGAACATAATAATTACTGGTGCATCTAAAGGATTAGGAAGGTCAATGGCATTGCAGTTTGCTGAAGATAAAAACAATACATTGTTGGTATGTGCTAGGGGAGAAGTGGGCTTATATAATTTGGTGCAAGAGATTCAAACCTATTTTCCGGATGTAAACATTAAGGCAATGCCTATTGATATGGCTAAAAAGGAAGAAGTGATTGCATTTGCTGAATGGTGTCTTTCTTTTGGTAAGCCTGATATATTGATAAATAACGCAGGGACTTTTCTGCCAGGAACAATTGCAGATGAAGATGAGGGGATTTTAGAAACAATGATGACCACGAATCTTTATAGTGCTTATTACTTAACGAGGGCTTTATTGCCTTCTATGATTGAGCACAAAAGTGGACATATTTTTAATATATGTTCGATAGCATCTCTTACTGCGTACAATAATGGAGGAAGTTACAGCATCAGTAAATTTGCTTTACATGGGTTTAGTAAGAACTTGCGAGAGGAACTTAAACCAAAAGGAATAAAAGTGACTGGTGTGTTTCCTGGTGCTGCTTACACTGACAGTTGGAGTGGTAGTGGCATTGACCCAAATAGAATTATGGAGGCTGATGATGTTGCTAAGATGGTTTATGCTGCTACTAAATTGTCTGCACAAGGTGTAGTAGAAGATATTATTTTGCGGCCACAATTGGGAGACCTTTAAAAGTTGAAAGTTGAAAGTTGAAAATTGAAAGTTAAAAGTTAAAAGTTAAAAGTTAAAAGTTAAGAGTTGAAAGTTTAGAACTGGTTTGGGAAGGAGAGTTTTGGGAGTTATGAGTTTAGGCAATTTGGTACAGTTACATACACACACACAATATATATCTAATCTACTTATGGCGATAAATTATAAGCATCTTTTTTTCGATTTGGATCATACGCTTTGGGATTTTGAAACTAACTCTAAAGAAACTCTCCAAGATTTATACCTATTGCATAAACTTAAGGAACGGGGTGTGACTAGCTTTGAGGAATTCTTCGAGAAATATACTATC
Source organism: Chitinophagaceae bacterium (assembly GCA_947447825.1). Lineage (GTDB taxonomy): Bacteria > Bacteroidota > Bacteroidia > Chitinophagales > Chitinophagaceae > Parasediminibacterium. Next base: position 45,347 of record CANFLL010000010.1, read on the forward strand.
CATAATAACAAATTGTGGCAACGATATACATTGGGCTATGTTAAGCAAGAGGAATTGAAGTGGAAGCGTATGTGGCTTGCTTTGTTAGATTTTAAGATTGCGGATGAAGTACTTGCCAAACAATTATCTAGTAATTTTTTGGAACACCTGCCTACAAAAACGGCTGTGTTCCCATACACATTTGAAATATTAGACTACTTAACAGCTAAAGGTTATCAACTGCATCTAATTACGAATGGATTTGAGAAGGTTCAACATGCTAAACTGGAACGTAGCGGTTTGAAACATTATTTTAAGAATGTTATTACTTCTGAAGGAAGCAATTCGGTTAAGCCTAGTAAAGACATATTTGATTATGCTTTTAAGTTGGCAAAAACGAATGCAGCGGAAAGTGTAATGATAGGAGATAATCAAGATGCAGATATTCAGGGTGGCATAAATGCGGGCATGCATACTGTTTTTGTAAACCATATTGATGCAGAACAACATATTGAATCTACCTATGTGGTGGTAGATTTGATGGGTCTTGAAGTTATTTTCTAGTGATGAGTGATAAGGGGAATGTTTCTAAGTTGTACGTTTTGAGTTATACGTTATAAGTTATACGTTTTAAGTTATACGTTGTAAAGAGACTGCTTGAAGAGAAAATTGTTCATTTAACGACTAGGTTACTAAAAGGAGCAAAGAAGAGTTTAAAAGAACGTTATTAAGCGATTATTCTAAGTATTTAAGTCCCCTTTTTTACATGTTTAGGTCGCTATTTTACACGTTTAGGTCGCTATTTTACACGTTTAGGTCGCTATTTTACACGTTTAATTCGCTTTTTTACATGTTTAATTCACTTTTTTACATGTTTAAGTCGCTATTTTACACGTTTAATTCACTTTTTTACACGTTTAAGTCGTTGTTTTACACTTAAAATTGATTCCAGTTTCCCCCCAATTTTAATGATAGATTAATTCCATCCTATCGTTTTTTTTTTTGATTCTCTTATTACTGAAACTTTAGCAATGAAAAATATTACAAATTGCTTTTGATGCTTCAATTTCCCTTTTCTTTGCCAGCATGACAATAGAACAAATTAAAGATATAAGAGACCGTGTAGTGGTTTTGGGGAGGTTTCTTTGACTACGCTACCCGAATAAACAAAGTAGCACAAGATAAACAACTATCTCTTTCGCCTGGCTTTTGGGATGACAATACCCGCGCTACGGCTACTATGAAAGATATTAAAGCAAACGAATACTGGATAAAGCTTTTTGAGCAGGTTAATGCTGCAGTGGAAGACTTTGTGGTACTTTTCGAATTCTTTAAGGAAGGTGATGCCACCGAGGAGGAAACAAAGGAGGCATACAGTTCTGCCCTAGCTGCTATTGAAGAAGCTGAGTTTAAGAGTACGCTTAATAAGCCCGAAGATGAAATGACGGCCATTGTGCAGATTAATGCTGGTGCTGGCGGAACTGAAAGCCAAGACTGGGCTGAGATGCTTTTGCGTATGTACATTATGTATGGGCAAAAACAAGGGTGGACAGTAACTGAAGTGGATTATCAGGCAGGGGATGGGGCTGGAATTAAAACAGCTACGATTCAGTTTGATGGGTCTTTTGCTTATGGCTTTACAAAGGGGGAAAGCGGAGTTCATCGATTAGTACGCATTTCTCCTTTTGATAGTAATGCCCGCAGGCATACTTCATTTGCAAGTGTGTATGTGTATCCATTGATAGATGATAGCATTGAAATAGAGGTAAATCCTGCTGATGTGGAATGGGCTTTTTTTAGGAGTGGAGGTAGTGGTGGACAAAACGTAAATAAGGTGGAAACAGCCGTTCGTATTAAGCACATACCATCCGGATTTATAGTTGAGTGTCAGCAAGCAAGAACGCAAGGTGAAAACCGTGAACTGGCAATGAAGATGTTAAAAAGTAGATTGTATGAGGAGGAAATGCGCAAAAGACAAGAACTTATTGATGCTACTAATTCAAAGAAGAAAAAAATAGAATGGGGTAGTCAGATAAGGAGTTATGTTTTTCACCCTTACAAAATGATAAAAGACCATCGCACGGACTATGAAGTAGGAAATGTTCAACCAGTAATGGACGGCGAATTGGATGGTTTTGTGAAAGCTTTTTTGATGATGGAAAAAGAAAGTAGTTAGATATACTTTAAATAATGTTTGCAAATAGGCTTGAGTAACTTACTGCTCAAGCCTATTTGCTTTTAATTATTACTTATAATAATCTAAGGTTTATTTATTATCTGTATCAATTGCTTTAGAAACAATATCTCTAATTGCTTCATCTAGCTCATGAGCAGAAGCTTTCAAAGCAGGAAGTAATGCTTTTTGATAATCTTTACTGTCGCTTTTTGAAGATATTAAATTGATGATGCCCAGAATTTTTGCTAACGGAGCGCGCACAATATGCGATTGAATCCAAGCAATGTCTTTTAGTTGTTTACTATGATCCTCAATGGTTTGCAAGTGAGCATTTTTTTCTGTGAGATCATAAGCCGAAAATACAATTCTTGTGCACTTGCCAGTTGAATCAAAAATTGGGATAGCAGTTGCATCGCAGGTAAGTCTTCCTGCTGGATAGTCGTGAATTAGAAGCCATCTCACTGGTTCTTTGGTAAGAATACATTGCCTGTATGTTTTTAGTAATGCCTCAAGTTCAGCTCCTTTGATCTTTTCGTGCAAGAATTTTCCTTTGTATTCATGCACATTAACACCTGTTTTTACTTCATACGTTTTATTAAAGAAGGCGAATGTATATTTATCAATATCCACCACATCCAATACTGCAATCATATCGCTTGTTGCATCGAAAAGCGAAGAAAGCATCTGTTCTCTTTCTTTTCTTTTGGCTTCAAAGTTTTTTCTTTTGCTAATGTCATGTGCCAATATAACGGCTTTTATAACGCCCCCTTTCTCATCATATATTAGTTTTGTTTTGTCTTCTCTCCAAATATAATGTCCTTTTGGGTGCATCATTTTGTATTCGTAGATGAAAGATTCTTTTCGCACTTTCTCATAATCTTCGTAAAGTTTTACGACACGGTCTCTATCTTCAGGATGAATTGCATTTATTATATCATCGATTGTTCTGCTAATTACTTTGTCGTGGGGAAGACCTAATATTTTATCATACGAAGGGGATGTAAAAGTGATTCTATCAATCTCAAAAACCATAATGCCATCAGAAGTGTTCTCAGCTATGAATCTGAATTTTTCCTCACTTTCTTTTAGTTCTTCATTTTGCTTAGAAAGTAGCTTACTCTTTTTCTTTATTTCAGAAACAAATTTATCATTCTTTTTAATGATAGGTATAAAAATAAGCAGTGCTTCTGCAAGCAGTACTGCTATGGCAACATAAACAAACCAGTTGTTGAGTGCATAAATTCTGTCGAGTTTGTAATTACTAATTTCTTCGCATTCACTCACAATTCTTTCCATTTTGGTAGAAAGATTTTCTGTTCAGTAAGTAAACTGTCTATATTATTGTTATGAGCATGATTGGTTGAATTTGCAATTTCGGTTGCCAAATTAATTAGTCTATTTTCTGTGGGTTGAATGTCTTTGAACAGACTATCTAATTTTGAGGCTTGAAGCTTTGTTGTACTTATTGAAAGGCTTTTTGCGTTCATTAAAGTATCAGAAGCTGCTTTTAATGCTTGTGTTTGTATAATTATTTTTGTAGATAATTCTGGTTCTTTATTAGTAGAGTAAAAAAGTAGTCGTAAACAAAGCTGGGTAATTCTTTGCGTAAGCATCTGTTGTCTGCCTGCAATATTTATGAGGTGAGCGTCCTGCTGTTTCTGGACAATGGCATTTTTCATTATTATACTCTCTGATATAATTACAGTGAGTATTAATAAAAAAGCAAAAAGATAATAAAATTTGTATCGGATTTTCTTCACTCAGTTACGTATTGTTATGGTGTTAAAAATATATAAAATAGGATTAAGTTGCTTCTTTTATCGGTTAATCAGTTCGCTTTTTTATTAGAGGCAAATAAATTTTAAACATATAATATGATTCTGTAAGCTAATCGTTATTTTTCCAATTGTATGATTTGTTCATTTAAGGCTAATGCTAGCTATTATTATTTGTAGATTATCCTAGACTGGGTTCTATAATTTCTACTGTGAATCTTTTTTCAAACAATATCAATTCTCTTTTAATTAAAGAAAAAGAGAACTGATATGTTAACTTGTTGCCCATAATTTCCTATGAGTTTGTAATATGTCTTCTAGCGGTTTTAATATGTTCAAAGTCTAGTGGCTTTTCAAATAGACAAAGCACACTTTTATGATTTTCTGCCCTTTTCTTGTCCTCAGGATCAATGCTTGATGTTAAAATGAAAATTGGTATTGTCATTACAAATTGTGGGAATTTTGTTTCGAATAAATCCAAAAAGTCCCACGCATTCATTACAGGCATGTTTATATCTAAAAATATAATCTCTGGCATATTTTCAATAAGCTCTTCTCCATTAACAATACGCTCAAAAAAGTTTAATGCCTGTCGACCACTTGATAGATTTATTACATTTTTACAAAAACCAGACTCTTTAAAATAAATTTCATTTAGGGTTTGTGCAAGCTTATCATCCTCGATATACAATATTGTATTAAACATATATTTTATTTAAAGTTTACAAAAAATTTAGTACCCACATTTACCTCACTGGCAACCGAGATTGAGCCACCTAACGCAGTTAATTGGGTGTGAACAAGATAAAGACCAATGCCATTACTATCTATATGGTCGTGAAAACGCTGATTTAAACCAAAGATTCTGTCTTTAATTAATTGCATATCCATACCAAGACCATTATCCGAAAATGTTATCTGAACGGTTTTATCTTTTAACAATTTCGATCTGATAGTTATTTCAGGTTGTCGTGATGGGTGGGCATATTTTATTGAATTAGTTATTAAATTTTGAAAAATACTGTCTAGATATTCTGCATTAAAATTTACTTCTCTTACTGCTGAAAAGTTTGCCTTTATCAAACAACAAGAATCAGCAATTGCAAGTGAATTTTTTGAACATACACTTTTAAGCATATTTTGAAGACTTAGCTTTTCAATTTTCACTTTTTCGTTATCATGAATAAGTAGTGCATTCATTAATGTATTTAAAGTTTCATTCAAATCTTGAGTAGATTTTTTAAAAATGTCTGTAAGTGTTTTGTTCAATGGATCGCTTATTGTTTCTGTTTTCATCATTCTTGATGCAGAAAGCAAATTTGTTAATGGTGCTCGTAAGTTGTGGGTTGCTATGTAACTAAACTGCCTGAGTTTGTTATTTTTAACAACCATTTCTTTTAAAAATTGCTCTCTTTCTAATTCAACATTTATTCGATTAGTAACATCCCTTTGAATGCTTATCCAATGAGTAAACCAACCTTTATCATCTGCAATTGGAACTATATGTATATTATTCCAAAATTCTTCTCCACTTTTCTTAACGTTAATAACAGTAATTTCACATGGAAGCCAATTTGTTATGGCCTCTTTCATCCTGTCTAATTCTTTTCTATCTGTGTTACTGTTTTGAAGTAATCTAGGCGTTTGTCCTACAATTTCCTCGCTTGTGTAGCCTGTTATTTTAGTGAAAGCATCATTAGCAAAAATAACCTTAGGGCCAGGATACAAACTTGGATTAGCCTCTGCAATTAAGATGGCATCGTTTGAATGAACTACTACCGATTCTAATAAGCGCAACCTTTCTTCCTCAGCTACTCTTTGTGAAATGTCTGAGAAAAAAGCGAATGTATATTCTTTTCCTTCGAACAATAAAAAATTGGTTACTACCTCAACAGGTATTATAGTTCCGTTTTGTTTTTTTAAGAGTGTATTAAACGTTTTGCGTCCTTCTTTTTTAATAACCTCCCAACGTTGAACCCAAGCTGACTCATTATATGATGGATCAAAGTCTGGTATTTTTAATTGTTGATATTCTTCTTCGGTATAACCTAACAAGGTTTGTGCGGCTTCATTCGATTTAAAAACAGAACAGTCTTTTCCAATAATATGAATGGCAGTATGAAGATTATTGAAAGAAAAGTCGGCTAGTTTAATTTCATTTTCAAGCTTTTGTCTTTCCGTTAAATCGAATATGTAAGCACAAACAAACTTTTCCTGCTCATATTCTATCATATTGCAAACCACATGAACGTTAAATATGGTTCCATTCTTTTTTTGGTGTGAGGTATCTAAATTAAAAAACCTTTTTCTTTTCATTAAATTCCAGAAGATTTTCCATTCTCCTAACTGATAATTAGGGTCAAAATCATGAACCTTCATTGCCATTAGTTCTTTTCTGGTGTAGCCAAGTGTTTGGTTTGCTGCATCATTAAAATCGAAAAAGGATGCATCTTCTTTCACATAATAGATAGGAGTTTCTGATTTCCGAAATGAAGACTCAAACAACATCGAATTATTAAAAAGTTGCTTCTTTTCGGTTATATCTCTCAAATATGCACTCAGTTTGTAGGAATCAGATTTGCCATATTGAGAAAAATTGCCATACCCTCTAAACCATCTTGTTTTTTTGTTTACGTATAACCTAAAGTCAAAAGTCCAAGTTTTTGAGCTATCTATGTGGGTAAGAGAGTTTATTAGCTGCTCTTTATCAAAATAATTAAGGTTAGAAAAAATGATCCTAATGTCTAATTCATAATCTTTCATTGTAAGATTAGGAAACAAGGATACCATTTCGTCATTTGCATAAACGAAACGAAAGTTTTCATCGGGTAAAATAGCTAATTCAAAAATTGGTAACGATAAACTATCAATAAAATCTAATGACAAATTTCTGTGTAGTTCTTTTACTGCTGCTTTATTTTTATTGTTTTTTATTGATCTTGAATCTGTTGATTGAGGTAAACCTTGCCAACAAATGATAGTAGATTCTTTTGAATGATTATAAACTGATAATTGAAATTGCGAACGATTGATGGTGTGCAAATAGGAGTGGGGAATCGTGGAATTGAAAATGTTTTCCCTGTTCTGTTTAAAGAAATTGGATATTTCTGTTTGGTGCAACGCAAACAGATTGTCACCAAGTTTGGGTAGGAGCGTAGAATAAATATCCATTAAAGCCCCCTCAACCTTCGTGACGATTCCTAATTCATTAATTTCAGTAACATAAATACCCTGAATCATAACCAATTATTCAACTACTAAAAATGAAAGGTATTTGATATTTAAATACAATTTTAATTATAAAATACAATAGTCATGCACATATAAAAGACCGTCAATGAGTTTTGAAATAGAGCGTCTCAAATTGTTTATAAATGTTGTGTATTCTTGAATATCAACATCACGAAAGTTCAAAACTCAAAGGCAACCTACAAGGTTTTTTTTCGCTTTTTTATTTGCTGCCCAGAGCTTCCAAGATAAAATTTGTTGAACTGATAACCTATCCATTTATTAGCCAAAGGCATTTTTTATAATGGAAACATTTTTGTCATCCAGTGGCTTGAATATTAAGTCAGTTATATATTCTTCCTTTTCAGCCCTAAGTTTGTCTTCTGGATTAAGGCTAGAAGTAAGAATAAAAATTTTAGTCATACAGATAATTTCCTTGTATTTTTCCTTTAGATTTTCATAAAATTCCCAGCCCCCCATCACAGGCATGTTTAAATCGAGCAGAATAACTTCTGGTACTTCCTTTTTTATTTTTTTATTAGAAACGATTTCCTCAAAAATCCCCAGAGCCTCTTGTCCATTATAAGCTTCTACTATTTGCTCGCACACTCCTGCATCTTCTAAGGTGATTCGATTTAATAATTGTGTCATAGAATCATCTTCTACAGACAATATTGTTTTTATCATTCTTTAAATATTAGATTATAAAATAACCCTACCTAAAAACAGCAGATACTCTCCTGACTAATTTAATAGTGCATAGTACGGAACGGAGAACTGTTTTGTGGGGCTTTAAACCAATTAAAGTGAAAGTAAACATTCGTTTTTAATCATAAAAACAAAACATGCTATATGCAAGTAATTTATAAAAGATTGCAATATTTGTTTCAATATGGCAGTTCAACCTAATAAGTAGATGGTACTTATTAAAAAGTAGACCTCTGTCACATAAAAGTTTTACGATTTATAAATTCTGAAGCGGATGTAGAGACTGGTTTCATGGGGCTTAAAAGTAAATAACTTTAATGCTGTCGTTTCATTGTTCTGTAAGATGCTCAATAAATTGCTGGTTTATAGTTGATTTTTAAGTCTAATTAAACTAAACACCACCACCTTTTCTCAACCTGTTATACTGAACCTTATCTAGTCTTGTATAAATGTTGTTTTATCCTGTATGAATGTTGTTTTATCTTGTATGATTGTTGTTTTATTAACTCTCCGCCAAACGTAGCTAGAAAAACAGTCTAAATGTTGATGTTTTCACAAGTTTTTTTAATTTGTGGTCTATGATTTCTTTAGGGATTCTGTAGCAAATCAATCAGCATTGCTAGTTTGATTCTCATTTATTTGAAATTTATTTCAGGTATAGTCTTGTTAAAATGATAGAGTTTTTCCAGAGTTGCATCTATTCCATCTAATCTTTTTCATCAGCTCAATCGTGTTGATAGCCTGTTGTGCAGTATATATCAGTTACACAAAAAATTGCATAAACATTTTCAAGATGTTATTCTTGACAATTGAGATCTGGCTTATTCCAATTTAAAGAGGCATGAATTTAGGGTTAGAATTCAATAAACGTATCAATGTAGCTGAAATAACTTTAGCATAAAGAGGTTATTACAGTTACACTAATACTGGTATCACCTTAACTTAATAATTCCAATTTGATGTATCCTCTCACTATTTCGAAACAATAATTTTATGTATATAATTTTCATTGCCTATTGAAGCCCTTAGATAATAATTCCCATTGGCAAAGTTGAAAGTAGGAATACGTATTGAGTTGTTTGAGGAAGAATAATTTGAGCGAAAAATAGCCCTTCCAGTAGCATCAGAAATGGAAATAGTGATTGATTTGGTAGAAAATTTATTCAAAATAATATTAATGAAATCTTTTGCAGGGTTAGGATAAACTGAAATTTGTGCATTAGCAGGAAAAGCAACCTTTATCACTTCACTATATCCACTTGTTGCATTTTTATCTATCTTTTTTAAACGATAATAAACCACATCTCCGCTATTGATGTCAGTAATATCTGTGTAAGAATAGTAGCTGCTGCCAGAAGCCTTAATAGATGTGATGGCAGTATATGTTGCACCATCATTACTTCTCTGCACTTCATAACTAGCCAAGTTTTGTTCGTTTGTAACTTGCCATTTAAGCAAAACATTGCTACCACTTTGTTTGGCAGTAAAAAACAATAAGTTCACAGGCAGTGTTGATAAACCTGGGCAAGCCGTATTCCAAATTCTACTTACCAATTGAGGACTATCTATAAAAGGGTTTCTGTTGTGCTGAAAACTATAAGTACCATTGTTTCTATCAATTTCTTTTTTACTAACAGGGTCTTGATTATGCCATTTAATCATCATTTGCAAAAAAGGAAGTTTCACAGCCGGAAAAGTGTTGCTATCAAAACTTTGTGAGGCATCTGTGTTCGATGACCAAGTGGGAATTTTATCCTCATACATAGTTACAAAGTATAAAAATGCCCTTGCAACGTCGCCCTTAAACTCATCTCTTGGTTCAAACACTGTTCCTGTAATGCCTGCAATAGCCGATTGACCAAGTTTACTTCCATTACGACTTGTATATGAAGCATTTAAAACCTCGCCATAAGGATAGTTGGAGCGTTTACCATTAACATATCCATCAGTAGGAAAAATAAAATTATAGTCGGTTGCTGGTCCATTACTAGAGGTGTTGCCACTAAACCAACTTAATGGTACAGAATGTTCCCTATTATAACAATAACCTTCACCCTTATAGGTTCCACATTGACTTGTAATAGGGGTATATTGATATGGGTCCGCACTATCAGAATAGGTAGAATAGATATCCCAAATAACATTTGTTGAGCCAGAATCAACAGTTCTAGGCTTAATGTCTGAAACTGCATATTGGTTCCATAGATTTGCGTATGACCTTGGTGTAATTGAGGAAGAGATTATCTTCTTTAACGAAGTCTTTAAACTGTCGCAATATTTATTATTGGTACTATCATAGTATCCAACTGGAGGCTGCGCATGTAAGTTCAAGACAAATAATGCAGAAAATAAAGCTGTAAAAAGAAATTTCATTAGAGAATTTTTTAAAAGTCTGCAAATATAGCAGAATGGGGTTCTGTTTAGTAAATAGAATTTAGTCCAAAAACCTGTCAACCTTTATTAGGAGGGGTCAGTTTTGCGGCTAAACATAAACGTTTTGCGGCTAAACGTACACGTTTTGCGACTAAACGTACACGTTATGCGGCTAAACGTACACGTTATGCGGCTAAACGTACACGTTATGCGGCTAAACGTAAACGTTATGCGACTAAACGTACACGTTTTGCGACTAAACGTACACGTTTTGCGACTAAACGTACACGTTTTGCGACTAAACGTAAACGTTATGCGGCTAAACGTACACGTTATGCGCCTAAACGTAAACGTTATGCGCCCCTACCCATTTTTTGTTTTTATGGCAATCAGGTAATCAAATAAACTTACTTCTGTTGCTAAGGTTAACTTTTTTCTTAGTCGATACCTGCTTATCTCAACGCCTCTCACGGATATGTTCATTAATTGAGCAATCTCCTTGGTAGATAAATTCATCCGTAGGTAGGCCGAAAGCTTTAATTCATTGGCAGAAACTGTAGGATGCAGTTCCTTTAAAACACTTAAAAAGTCACTGTGCACTTTGTCGAAGTGATTAGAAAAATTTTCCCATTCTTCGTCCATGTGTTCATCATCATTTAGGGTTCTAACCATCTTTTTTAGTTCACTTATTGCATGAGGATTATCCATTTCTTTAATTAACTGAGTTAATCCAGACTTCATTTTGGTAAGTAATTCCCCTTTCTTCAAAAGGTGCATAGCAGAAGACGCTAATTCAGAGTTTTTAAAATCAATTTCACTTTCAAGCTTCTCGTTACGCAAAGAAACCAACTCACTTTCCGACTTCATTCTTTCTAAATCATGGATATACAATAAGCGTTTTTGCTCGGCTAAATACCTAGCCCTCTGTTCTCTAAATTTATTTTTCAACCATCTGTAAGCAATGTAATTACCAATAATAAAGATGATAGAATACAGCAGGAATGCCCAATAGGTAAGATACCAAGGAGGAAGAATGGTGAAAGAATAACTAGCCACCGCCGACTCTTTGCCCAGATTGTTGCGCACCTTTACTTCTAAGGTGTAGTTGCCAGCTGGTAAATTGGTATATTCTTTTTCCGTGCGTTTATTCCATTGACACCAATTTTCTTCAAAATCTTTTAGTCTATAGCTATATTCTAAATTAGATTGATAGCCAAACAAAGAAGCCGAAAATTGAAACCTTATGGTTTTCCAATGGCTATCAATTTTAGGTCTAGAAGTAGCATCTTGTAATTGTGCCTCATTTACATCTTTAAAATAGCCGCCAAAAAGCAAGCTATCAGTCTTGTTAATAATGCGCACTTCCCTTACCTGTACACTTAAATCTGGTATGTTCTTCTTGTATTTTTCGTAGTTAATGTGATAGAATCCTTTTTCTCCCCCAATAAAAATGTTGTTCTGATTTACAGGATAAATGAATTCGAAACCACTGAGGAGTTTGTTCTGTAGCTCGGGCAAGATGATAACAGAGGGTTCTTTTGATGAATAATCAATAACGCCAAGCATTTTTTCATGGATGAACCAAACATTACCCGCAGCATCTTCTTTTAAATATCTTATGCTACGAGGGCCTATCAGTTTGTTATAATAGGATGAAACTTCAAATTTGTCTTCTTGTTGGTTATAAATGTATACTCCTTTCTCAGTAGCAAAAAGTACTTCATTCTTCACTTTAAATACATGGTTATTGAGTAAGGAAGGAAGTCCATTTTTTTCTGAATAGCCAGAGACACGATATGTGCCATTATCTTTTTTTCGGATTTTGAAAAGACCGTGGTAAGGATGCGAAACCCAGATGTTATCATACTTGTCAATGGCCACAAAGCGAGAGGATTCATGGAATTCGGGAATGGAAATGCTATTCTTTTCGAAACTACCATTTGAATAATTCAATACAGACAAGCCATTATAATTGCCTGCAATAAGTTGCGCAGTTGGAAAAGTGCCTGATGTAGGTATAAAGTTCCAATAGCCAGGGTAGGTTGTAATAGGAATTGCGTTGTTGTCTTTGATTTCAAAAGCACCTTCATGGTTTCCTAATAACAACTGATTGTTGATGGTGCTTAAACTCCACGTTTGTCCTTTGGCATTATTAACGGGCTGAAAATCGCCTTTGCTAAAGCTTATATCTGTGTTTGGTTGCACCGCAACACTAAAAACACCATTTGACGTGCCAACATATAACCTGTTATTGAACATGGTTGCAGTATAGCCAGACGCATCTTGCAAAAATGGGTTAATCTGTTTGATGGCACTATTGTAAGTAATTAAATCAATGCCATTATCTAGTCCGAGCCATAAGTTGCTTTGATTATCTAGAAAAATACTTAGTACATTATTGTTTTGTAAGCCATCTTTTTTAGAAAACCCTTGTATGATGTTACCTTTTAAATCTATTACATATACACCATTATTGCTTGTGGCAAGTGCAAGCCATTCATCATTAATTTTTGTTGCTGCATATATCCTCGCATCCTGAAATAGTTGATTATTTGCTGATTGTAACTTTGTAATACCCGTTTTTGTTAGGATGAATAAGCCATGCTTTAGCGTTGTAACTACTGAACTATCTTTATGAATAGGAAGAATGGAAGTAACAGGATCGTTTATAAGTGGATCGGAGGTTGGGAAAAGTGGCGACCAAGCATCATTCTCAAAATGTTTCAATCCTGTTCTTAAATCGTGTGCATACAAAGTGCCATTACAAATAGAAAGTAAAGTCCATTCTGAGGATGCGGAATATGAAGCAACGGATTCATTGATAAACTTGAATATTTTACTCGATGATCGAAAAAAGATGTCTTTGTTATAAGATATTATATCCCATACATCACCAAAGGATTTGTCTTTGGGTAATAGAAACTGAATTAAAGAATGATATTGTAAACGACCATTGGGAGCGGGAGAGAAATATCCCAGCTCATCTTGTCCACCTACGTATATTTTATTGTCGTGACCAATTTCTACGGAACGAACAATTGTTTTATTAGGAAGTGGATATAAGTTCCAATTCTTACCATCAAAAGAAAGTAAACCTTCATTATTAGCAAAGTATAAGATGCCGTTTTTGTCTTGTTTTATGTCCCAGTTCTGGATTCCAGCACTGTATGATTGTTTTGAATAACTGAGAATATCTGGAAACCCAATAGTATTCTGACTGTAACAATAAATAGGAAGAAGAATGAGAAGTAGTAATCTTTTCATATTATGAGTAGCATCGTTGAAGTGTAAATGTATCGCAATTCAATTTGATGTAGTACATCTTATTGATCAATGTTGTACAATAGAAGTAGTAAATATGTTTAAAATGATGATAATTGATGTAAGAAGTAGTAAAGAAGTGAGCATAAAAGTTGATTGAAACAAAATAGGAATAGTTTTACAATAATCACTTTTGGGGTTATAAAACAACGATTGTTAGGAAAGATGAATAGCCTCTTTGTGGAAAAATTTCATAAGAATTAAAATGTAAAATATACAACAGTGTTTGTTGAAACTCGGCATTCTGAATTAATCCTTTTTAAATATTTATCTCTTTGTTATTGCAATAAATAAGTGTAATAATTCTTTCAGTAAAAAATAAACGCTTCCATTATGATGAGTCTTTTTTATTCTTTCAACTTGCTAAATAATAAGTTGAAACTAGTCTCCACGATTTATTGCCTGCTAATTGCAGCCTTTCTAACATCAGTAAAAGCCCAGAAACTTGTTTGGCAAGACAATTTTGATTCTGCTAAACTAAATACAAATTATTGGACCTACGACTTTGGTAATGGCTCTGATAGGAGTGCAGGTTGGGGATGGGGAAACTCTGAACTTGAATATTACACAAGTAGAAGCCAAAATGTACGCATCGAAAATGGTAACTTGGTGATTGAAGCTCGCAAAGAAGATTTTGGGGGCAACTCTTTTACTTCAGGAAGAATCAAAACAGAAGGAAGAATTCACTTCAAGTACGGCACAGTAGAGGCAAGAATAAAAATGCCGAATGTGGCAAATGGTTTGTGGCCCGCCTTATGGACGCTTGGTACTGTAGGCGAAGTTTGGCCACAGGTAGGAGAGATTGATATACTAGAAATGGGTGCAAAAGCAGCTTTGGTGGCTAACAAAGGAAATGAACATATTACTGGTGCTATGCACTGGAACAATGGAGGATCGCAAGGAGATACAGTTTCAAGCTATGATAATCCTACCGATTTATCAGCAGATTATCACCTTTATAAAATGGTATGGACTAGCACTAATATTTCGATGTATATTGATAATACTTTTTACTTCTCTTTCGATATAAGTAATCCTACGCTCACAAACAGAACTGCTTTCCATACCCCACATTATTTATTACTGAACCTTGCAGTAGGAGGAAACTATCCATCCATTTTTTCGCAGAGTGGAATTACCGCAACACTGCCAGCACAGATGCTGGTAGATTATGTGCGATTATATCAAAATACTGGTGATTCATTGTATTTGGGAACTGAGCATGTTAGTAGTGGAAACTTTGGGGTTTACACAGAAACAACCCCACTAACCGATTCAATAACTATAGGCACTGATGCAACTTTGAACTATTGGAATAACCTAACCAACATCTCCTCGCCAATTGCTTTTGAAGGTAAAAATGTATTGGCAGTTGAGGCTAAGGCGAATGAATGGTTTGGTATGGGTGTTACCAACAAGTACATTAACCTGAGTAATTATGATACAGGATATTTAAATTTTCAGTTTAAAAGTAGTTATAAAGGACAGTTTAAGTTTGGTATAACTACTGCCTTTTGGCAAAGTTGGGTAAACTTTTCAGCAGGAGTGGAACAGTTTGGATTAGTAAGAGATGGCAATTGGCATCAGGTTTCTATACCAATGTCTGCTTTTAATAACCCTGATTCTGGTAGAAACATAGACCTTATGTCTGTGCATGATGCTTTTATGTTTTCGGGAGATGCCCCTTCTAGCGTAACCGATTTTTATTTAGATGATATCTATTTCGCAGGAGGAAAGGTAACAACTCCAACAATTCAGATTGCCATAACTTCCCCTGCTAATAATGCAGTGCTGGGTGCTGATTTGCCAGTTGTTATCAATACTTCAACAAGTACTAATGTTAAAAGCGTTGCTTTTTATAGCGGAACTACTTTGTTAGATTCTACTTTGAACTCTCCTTTTACCTATACTTGGAACAAACCAGCATTTGGCGCAGATACACTAATTGCAATTGCTAAAGATAGTTTGGGAAATAAAGCAACTTCTACTCCTGTAATCGTTTTTGTTTCTGCTGTAGGCAATAAACCGCCAATTGTAAGTATTACTTCTCCTACGGATAATGCCTCATTTATATCACCAACAAGTGTTACCATTAACGCTTCTGCATCGGATAGTGATGGTTCCATTTACAAGGTAGATTTCTATACTGGCACCACATTATTAGCATCAGCCACACAAAGCCCTTACTCGTTTATTTGGAATAATGTTCCTGCGGGCAATTATGCAATTACAGTAAAAGCTACGGATAATGGAGGTGCTACAACTACATCATCCATGGTAAATATTATTGTAAAAAGTCCAATTCTACCTGTAGTAAGTATTGTTTCACCTGTAAATAATAGTAGCTATACCCCACCAGCTTCTATTACTATTACTGCGAATGCAACTGATTCTAATAGTACTATTTCGAAGGTTGAGTTTTATAATGATACTACATTGTTAGGACTAAGTGTTACTTCTCCTTACAGTATCACTTGGAAAAATGTAAGCTTTGGCAATTACTCAATAACAGCAAAAGCTACTGCTGCTGATGGATACTCAAGCACATCATCACCCGTTAGTGTTAAGGTTTCACCAGTTGCCTGCACAGGTGTTGCCTCCAGTGGAGATTACAGTTATGAAGTATTTAGTTATGCTGGAACAGTCTATTTCACTTTTCATCCATTGTCTACTATCGCTGGGTGCAAATCTGCTATTATGTATTTAAAAATAGGGTCTGGTTCTGGCTCTTATCCTGGCTACACGATGACAGCATCGGGAACAAACTTCGTGTATAGCATTAAGATAGCAGATGCAACAACTACTAGCTTTTACTTTACTTACAACGTGCCTTCTGGTGGAGAAAGGAACTCATCTGGAAATCCTCATTCTTATCTCACAGGCACTACTTGTGTGGTGGGTGCACCCACTGTTTCAATTACTTCACCGGCAGATGCCACAACATATAATGCACCTGCAAGTATTGATATTTCTGCTACTGCTACAAGTTTAAATGATTCAATTACTAAAATAGATTTCTATTATGATACCACATTAATTGGTACTTCAACCAAAAGTCCATTTAGCATTACATGGTCTGGCGTTGGTGTGGGAATTTATGCAATAAAGGCAAAAGCTACCAATTCAAGTGGAATATCTGCTAGTTCAACTCCTATAAATGTGACGGTGGTAGCTCCCAATACTGACGGTTATTGTGGAATAGCATTTAGTAAGGATTATGAATATAAAGCCGAAACAAACAACGGCATCGTAACAATTACTATGCATCCATTAACCCCCATAGCTGGTTCACAGTATGCACTTGTTTATTTAAGACAAGGATTAACGGGTGGTTATCCAGGAAGTGCAATGACGGCAGTAGGTTCAGACTTCATATACACCATAGCCATTGCAAAAGGTACTCCACTAAGTTTTTATTTTACTTATCAAGTGCCTACTGGCGGTGAACACAATTCTAGTGCAAATCCTCATAATTATGTTGTTGGCACTAATTGTACTGGTATCACTGCAACACCTCCTGTTATCAGTATAGTTACTCCAATTAATAAAGCAAATTTTACCGAGCCAGCAACTATTGCAATTAATGTGAATGCCGTTGATACGAACGCTAATGGTAAGATTACTGAGGTAGCTATTTACAATGGAGCAACTTTATTGGGTAAGTTAACGGACAGTCCTTACCTGTATAATTGGACAAATGTTGCAGCGGGCAATTATACATTGTCAGCAAAAGCAACTAGTAAAAGTGGATTAACGTCCATCTCTTCAATTGTAAATGTGGTGGTTAATATTGATAATAGTATGGGCTTTTGTGGTACACTAAACAATGGAGATTTTAG
This sequence comes from Chitinophagaceae bacterium, assembly GCA_947447825.1. Taxonomy (GTDB): domain Bacteria; phylum Bacteroidota; class Bacteroidia; order Chitinophagales; family Chitinophagaceae; genus Parasediminibacterium. Next base: position 62,746 of record CANFLL010000010.1, read on the forward strand.
TTACAGAGTTCAGAGTAGTAATGGAAGAGTCACCTACATTTTTCATCCTTTAACGCCAATTGCTGGATGTTCTTATGTGTTCATATATGTTAGGCAAGGAACAACAGGAGGTTATCCGGGCTATGCAATGACAGCAGTTGGCAAGGATTTTACATTCACTCAAACAATTGCTAGTGGAACTGCACTGAGTGTTTATTTCACCTACCAAGTTCCTAGTGGAGGCGAAAATAACTCGAGTGCATCACCATTTAGTTATTCTGCTGGTTCAGTTTGTGGTGCATTGCCCATATCGCTTTCTAGTTATTCTGTTAGCTTAATGGCAAACGGTACTGCCACAATCATCTGGAGTACCGCCACAGAAGTAAATAATAGTCATTTTGTGGTAGAGAAGAGTATCGATGGAATTAATTACAATGCCATCGCAACATTGGCAGGAAGTAATATCAGTAATACTCAATACAAAGTTGTTGACACGAAAGTTGTTGATGGAATTAATTATTATCGGTTAGTGCAAATAGACAATGATGGCAAAAGAACTGTTTTTAGTGTAAAGACAATTAAGTGTAGCAGTAATGCTAAAAGCATTTCTGTATTTCCGAATCCGATAAATGGCACTAAGTTTATCATTGATTTCGGTACACCAATTACCAGTTTTAAGAACGTTCAATTAGTTGATATTACTGGTAAAGTAGTTTATAATAAAGACTATGCAATTCAAGGACAATTATTGCCTGTTAATCTAGCTAATAAGTTGTCATCAGGCATTTATATACTTAAAATAGATGGGTTTACGCCTTTGAAGATGATGGTAAAGTAGCAATGCCTTTTTATTGGAACATTACAATAATTCCTTTTCTCTGTTTTATTGGTAGCATCAGTGGCAAGCATTACTATAAAAGTAAAAAATGCCACTGATAACACTGATTAAATTGAATAGACAAAAGACCATAACTTGAAATATTGAAATGGGCAATTAAAAAAACAAAATATTAAAAGACTGTTAGAGCAGCTAAGTAGATGAATGGAACTAAACCTCCTTTTTATTAATTAAAATAGAGAGGGTAATTTTTCTGCAAAGTCCCCCAACTTATTCGCAAAAAAGTTGCAAAGGGATAGGTATTTAAGATAAAACATTGTACTTTAAGAACGCAGAGATGGGCGTATAAAAGGGGCGATTATTTCACGCGTCCTACTTAGCAGCTACTCAAATTGTAATGCTTGCATGTTTTATAGGCATTCTGCTTCAAAATGTTCAATCAAATCGTCATGGCATTGCCGTTTATGAGTCAAAAAGGGCAATGAATGACTCATAAACGGCAACCGGAAGGGGTATTGTTTGCCCTTTTTGGGCCA
>CANFLL010000011.1 GCA_947447825.1 Chitinophagaceae bacterium
AGGCATTCCCTGTAAATATAAAACCTATACTGGCAAATGGTTTCATTGAATTAATAGTCCTAAAGTAAGTTCTTTTGGTTCGATTTTTGCTAAAAGCGGGGCATAATAATACGTATGTCTACTGTCATTCTTCTCGATTTTCCCAATTTATTGCATGAGCGTTTTTTACAAACCGATTTGGGACAATTACACCAATCCATTCCATTCAAAGCCATGGCTTCTACGATTCCTTTACCCAAACAACAACAAAGTGGCAAAGGCTGCAAACCTTGGTTTAAAGTTGAAGGAGGCATTGGTTTGCTTGTTTTAAAGCATTACCTTAAACTAAGTGATGCCGATTTGATACAACGGATCAATACGGATTGGGCAATGCAGCATTTCTGTGGCATTAGCCTAAAGCCAACAGAAGCAATAAAAGATATCAATTTGCCAAGTTATTGGCGTGGTTATATTGGTCAATATTTGGATATTGATAAACTACAGACTATAGCAGCTAATCACTGGAAACCCTATATGCAGGAAACCCATATTAGTACAGAAGATGCCACCTGTTATGAGAGTAACATCACCTTTCCGACACCTGTAAAAATAGTCTGGCAAAGTTGTAATGAATTATATCTGGCAAAACAATCGATTCGGAAACGATTAAAACTTCGTGAGTCAAGATGTAACTATGACAAGCATAAGAAATTCTATTTGTCCTACCAGAAATGTAAGAAAAAGTCAAAGCGTAAAGAGAAGAAACTCCTTAAATCCCTCCTTAAATTCTTAAAGCGACTACTTGATTCATACGTTGGATTAATTCAGGAAAAAGAAGTTAAGTTGTCGAACAAGCAGTCTGTTAGGCTAAATACGATAACCACTGTTTATGAACAACAACGCATGAAAGTGTATGGCGAGGTTGACAAGATAAAGGATAGGATAGTAAGCCTCAATAAACCTTACATACGTCCTATTGTAAGGGGTAAAGAGACCAAGGCAGTAGAGTTTGGAGCTAAGGTGAACAAACTTCAGGTGGATGGAATCAGCTTTATAGAACACTTTAGCTACGATGCCTTCAATGAGGGAACAAGGTTAGCGTCAGGCGTAAGTTTACATCGTACATTATTTGGCAAATGCACATTGCATGCCTCTGATAAGATTTATGCCACGAATGCCAATAGAACTTATTGTAAGCAAGAAAATATAGTCACCAATTTTATTCCAAAGGGCAAACAGAAAGAAGCTCATATAGAACAGGGCAAGACAATGAGGGCAGTGTTGGACAAGGAAAGGGGAACAAGATTAGAAGGGAGTTTTGGCAATGAAAAGAACCATTACCTGTTGCAGAGGGTTAATGCAAGAAATGCCATAACAGAAAAATGCTGGATATTCTTTGGCATCTTTACTGCCAATGCCTCCATCATTACCAACAGAAGGGAAAAGGCAAAAGAAAAGGAGACTAAAAAGGCAGCCTAGTCAACCTGAAAAGGGAAACTGCTAGGAGAGGTATGCCCAATAAGAACATTAACCATCAAAAAATGATTGTTTTCAATAAAAGATGAACCTGTAACGTAAAATCCAGTTAAATCAAATATAAATATATTGCAATATCAAAAAGATGCGCAGCAATTACAGGGAATGCCTCAATAATCCCTACCATTTCATTCTCGAATAACAAATTGTTGAATTCCATCTTCCACTTCTTCGTGTTACAACGTAGTTCAATTGAACCGCAAATAAAGCTAAGTCATTTAACAACGAAGGGACAAAGTAAAAAGTAAAATTGCAATCTCGTCTAAGGGGTACTCATCAACCACGCAAAGGAGCAGAGTATAAAGGAACGATTGTTTAGTGGCGACTATTTACCGCTTTGTGTTTGACTCACAATTAAACCTTATCTATACTTGTACCAAGACCCTGTATTAAACAATAGTACAGTCTCGTCCTCCTTCACCCAATCTTTTTCAATTAGTTTCTTCAATCCTATGTATGTGGCACTACCTTCAGGAGAAAGCAAAATGCCTTCAGATCCGGCTATATCTTCTATTCCACGTTCCATTTCCTCTTCCGAAACGCTGATGCCTATTCCATTACTAGCTCTAACGGCATCAATTATCAGATCTGTTGCAAAAGGTTTTGGCACTGCCAATCCTAATGCTTTTGTTGCCGAGGCAATATACGTTTCTGGTATAAAGCCACTGTTTAATGTCTGTATCATTGGGTTACAATTTTCTGTTTGCACTACTACCATTCGGGGTAACTTACTGTTTATCCATCCCATTTCTTTCATTTCCTTAAAGGCTTTCCACATACCTATCAACCCTGTGCCTCCTCCTGTAGGATATATAATTACATCAGGCAATTGCCAGTTTAGTTGTTCGGCTATTTCGTAGCCAAGGGTCTTCTTACCTTCCAGTCTATAAGGTTCTTTCAAGGTACTCATATCAAAGTATCCTTTTTCTGCTTTTAGTTGTGCGGCTTTCTTGCCACAAGCATCTATCAATCCATCAAGCAATATCAATTCTGCACCATACAATCTGCATTCTTCTTTCAGTGTTTCGCTAGTATGTCTTGGCATGATTACCGTAGCTTTAATATCAGCTTTGGCGGCATAAGCACTCAATGCACCGCCAGCATTGCCAGCCGTAGGAATCACAATATGCTTTATGCCCAACTCTTTTGCTTTAGATACTGCTACACTAATGCCCCTAGCCTTAAATGAACCAGTAGGATTAACGCCTTCATCTTTAAGATATATTTTATGAATATTTAGCGTAGAAGCAGCTTTTGAAAGAAGAAAGTTTGGAGTTCCGCCTTCTTGTAAGGAAACAAGATTGTCTTTATTGAATAATGGCAACAATTGCGCATATCTCCACATAGATGAATCTGTAGTATCGATAATGCTTTTAGAAACGTTTTTTATGTTGTAATTCGTTACTAAAGGTTGGTTGCAGCAAGTAGCAAAGTTTTGTATTGAATGAATGTTATACTCTTTTTTGCAAAAAGGACAGTATAAAGAAGTTGCCCTAGAATGTGTTAAATGCACCTGTTCCATGCAGTAAATGTACAGACCGATAGATAACCTAAATGAGTCTTTTTGTTTATGGTCTATAACTATAAATTATAGATTGTCTTTGCTTTTTTAATAAACTCTTTATTAAGATTACTCGTTTCGCCTTGCCTTTGAATAAAATAAAAGCTTCGTTCTATCTTCAATCCTTCAAAATAGACTTCTACCAAATCTCCATATTTTATCTCTTTGATCACAGAGCGTTGTGGAAGAAAACCTAAGCAATCCGATTCAATAATAAAATTTTTCAACGCTTCTGTGCCACCAAGTTTCACTTTAACCAGTAGGTTGTTTTCTTTTATTCCTTGTTCTTCCAACATTATTTTCAGTGCAGCCAATGTGCCACTCCCTCTTTCCCTTAGGGCAATTGGAAGATTAACAATATCTGTAATCTTATACTTTTTCTTTTGGGCAATCGGGCTATTCCTACTGCACACAGCTATTACTCTATCGGTTATAAATGGAGTATAATCCACATTAGATAACTTGCTATGCCCTTCCACAATGCCAAGGTTAATCTCTTTGTTGATGAGTGCTTCTAAAACCGTTTCAGTGTTTCTGTTCAATAAAGTAATATCAATATTCGGATGCCACTTATGAAATAAGGACAATACTTTAGGTAATATATAGAGTGCCACCGTGGTGCTTGCCCCCAATTTTAACAAACCTTCTGCTTGTAAAGCTTTGGTTAAAATGGATAGATCATGAATGGTTTGTTCTTGAATGTTTTTTACTTCCAATAGCTTTTCATACAATAATTTGCCTGCATCGGTAAGCTCTATTTGCAATCCTTTTCGTTCAAATAGTTTGGTTTTATATTCTTGTTCCAATGCTTTTATGTGCTTACTGATGGCAGGTTGTGATATAAATAAAATTATTGCTGCCTTAGAGAAACTTTTCTCTGTAGCCACTTGATAAAATACTTCATGCCTTGTAGAAATCATAAGTAAAAGTAATGAGATAGATAAATTAAAAAAACATTATGTTTAGTATCTGTTATCAAGCAACTGTTTTGTAACACTCATCTTTAACAATTGTTTTTTTTGAAACAAAGTTGCAATTATTATATTTGCAACATCACATACGACTCTATGCGTGGATTTACAAGAAAAATTATTGCAATTCTGCTACTATTTCTATTTTTAGAAAAGGTAGGGCTTCGCTTATTCTTGCATACCATTTTGCATCAGGAAACGATTAGTATTGCTAATTCAAAACAAAAGAAAGCACATAAGCAATCTGTTTCGCAACAGGATTGTGGTTGTTTAGATGATTTCTTTATCCCCATAACAGATGTTGAAGACCCTAAATTACCCTTACCAACCCTTACTTACATTTTTACTATTGCATCTTTCAAATACAATAGTATCTATTCATCTCCCACTTATTCCACTCGGTTACGGGGGCCACCATCTGCTTAAATTAAGCTCAATTAATGTTTTTGATCAAATTTGTTTTAATTAAGAAAAGAATTGCCACAGGGTCTCTAATGTAATTAACACAAAGAATCACTGAGAAGAAGATTATTGTATAATCAATAATAACAAAATATCACTGGCTTCTTGAATGTTCAATTTACACCTCTATTAATTACTTCTTTTAAGAATCTTGTCAAAATAAATTGAGCAGCTTCTCATTCAATGCTATGTCTATTTGACTTATTACTTTCAACTTTCATTGCTATTGCACTAACTAATGCGATAGCTTACTATTAAATTTATAAAATGAATAAATTATATTATTGCGTACTCGCAATCTTGATTTCTATAGGTGGAATATCTCAAAACAATCCATCCCGCAAAGGCAATGCTTCTTTATCCGGTATTGTTACCGACAGCAAGAATAATGGTTTATATGGCGCAACAATCAGCATCATAGACCTAAAAAAAGGCCAAGCCACCGATTCCATTGGTCAATATATTTTTACTAATCTTCCTGCGGGCAAGTATTTGGTAGAAGTGAAGCTGTTGGGTTTTAAATCTATAACCCAGAACATTAATCTTACACAAGGGGGACATTTCAATTTTAAATTGGTAGAAAGTTTTGTAGATGAAGGCGAGGTGGTTGTTACAGGCGTATCTAAAGCAACCCTTATAAAGCGAAATCCTGTGCCAATTGTTTCTGTTAGTCATGATTATTTGGTTACTAATCTTGCCACCAATGCCATCGATGCGTTGGTTAAAATTCCAGGTGTACGTGCTGTAACTACTGGCCCCAATATTTCCAAGCCCTTTATTAGAGGTTTGGGTTATAACAGAATCCTTACTTTATATGATGGTGTGCGGCAAGAGGGGCAACAATGGGGCGATGAGCACGGCATAGAGGTTGACCAATATAGCGAGGAAAAGGTGGAGATAATAAAAGGGCCTGCCAGCTTGAGTTATGGCTCGGATGCATTGGCGGGTGTGGTAAACATTATTCCTACACAGCCTGCACCAGAGGGAAAGATGGTGGGCAATGCTGTATTAGATTACCAAAGCAACAATAAATACATTGGTGGTTCTGCTTATTTAAGCCAAACCAAGAATGGTTTGGAATGGCAAGCACGAATCTCACACAAGCAAGCGGCTGATTATCAAAATAAATATGATGGTCGTGTATTTGGCACTGCTTTTAACGAAACGGATGCCAATGCCTCTGTTGGTATTCACCGTAATTGGGGCTTTTCTCATTTTAATGTTGTTCTCTATAATGATTTGCAAGAGATACCCGATGGCAGCAGGGATAGTGCTACACATCGGTTTACGAGACAGATTAGCGAAGCAGACTCCGTACACCAAATAGTTTCGGATGATGATTTAAAGAGTTATACCATCGAGAAACTACATCAGCATGTGCAGCATTTTAGGGTTTATTGGAGTAATGATTTGATAGTGGGCGATGGAAATCACATGTTAGTTAATCTAGGTTATCAAAACAGCATTCGTAGAGAGTATAGCCATCCTATCTTGAATGACATACCAGGATTGTATCTGCAACTAAACACCTTTAATTATGATATAAAATATTCTTTCAAGGAGTTGAACGATTGGAATATTACCGCAGGCGTTAATGGGATGAATCAGCATAATAAGGCAACTGATGGCACAGAGTTTATTGTGCCCAATTATCATCAGTTTGATATAGGCCCTTTTGTTACTGCAAAGAAATCGTATGGCAAACTAGATGTGGCTGGCGGCGTTCGATTCGATGTGCGTTCTTTTAAAAACGATGAACTTTATTCTAAAACAAACCCTACCACAGGTTTCGATATGCCTGTTTATGGTGCGGATACGGTGGGCGGCACAAAGGTTTTTTCTAATTATACCAAAACTTTCTCTGGCTTTTCTGGTAGTCTCGGTGCTACTTATAATTTTTCTTCTCGTCTTTCTATTAAAGCAAATATTGGTAGAGGTTATCGTGCGCCAAACATTGCAGAGGTTTCTGCCAATGGCGTTCATCCAGGAACCAATATTTATCAGTTGGGCAATCCAGACTTTAAGCCAGAGTTTAGCTGGCAGCAAGATTTAGGCATTCTTTATTCTGGAAAATATGTGGTGGCTTCTCTTGATTTGTTTAATAATAATATTGAGAATTATATCTACAACCAAAAGCTTACCAATCCCGATGGTAGCGATTTGGAGCTTGTTCCAGGCAATCAGACTTTCCAATTTCAGTCAGCAAGGGCACATTTGTACGGGGGAGAATGTATTGTGGACATTCATCCTATAAAGTCACTTCATTTCGAAAACAGTATTTCTCTTGTTTATGCAGAGAATAAAGGTGTGGCGGGCAAACCAGTTTCGGATAGTGCCAAATACCTACCACAAATTTCTCCTGCACATGGCACTACCGAGTTACGGTTAGATTTTAGCAACAAAAAGCTACACATCGTAAAAGGATTTGTCAAGGCACAGCTAGAGTTTTTTGGTGCGCAAAACAGGGCTTATCAGGCTTACAATACCGAGACACAAACGCCGGGCTATACCCTCTTTAATGCGGGTCTGGGTGGCAGCATTACCAATAAGGCCAACAAAACACTATTCAGTATTTACCTGATGGGCAACAATTTGTTTAATGTGGCATACCAAGATCACCTCAGTAGGTTGAAATACTTTTATTCGTACCCCAATCCAAAAACGGGTGTTGATGGTATTTATAATATGGGCAGGAATATCAGTTTGAAACTAGATGTACCGTTTAATTGATGGCTAAACTTAGACTTTACTTTTCATTGGTCTCTAAATAAGGCACTAATTATATGCCCTGTTCACGTGAACGGGGCATATAATTGATCAAATATGTATGCCGAAATTGGCAATGAGTGAGATTTTGGAGGGGAAGGGGAATAGTAAATTAGGTTATGCTAAATTTAGTGTGAGAAGTTGATTTCTCTTTAATATTTTATGGTATGGAAAAGAACAAGTTTGTACGTTTTTTGCACTATAAACCAATAAATTGCCTCTTATTCATGAATCTAAGCTTATAAACGATTCCACACTGAATTTAGTATAACCGTAAAAATTATAATAGAGGTGTAGAAAAGGTTGTCAATAATGCTATTATATTCAATATCCCTTTTAATAAGCAAAGCCCCCCTGCTTTCTTTGCCATTGATAATATAGAAGCTTCTTTTCATCCTCGTCTGTGTGAGGAGTTAATTAAGAACATGGTGGAACTTGCAAAGAGGCATGACAAACAAATTGTCCTTACCTCGCATAACCCTTTCGTATTGGATGGATTGAACTTAGATGATAATGAACAACGTTTGTATGTGGTGAGACGTAATGCCGATGGAGAAACAATTACCGACATGATAGAAAAAGCTCCGCAAAATGTAAAGCTTTTCGAGGCTTGGATGCGTGGCTATATTGGCGGACAACCTGAAACAATAAACTAATGAGATTTTTAATAGCAGGTGAAGGTTTAACAGATTTCATCGTTTTACAAAACCTGTTGCGAGGTTTCTTTAACGACAAGAATCTATCTGCCACGCGTTTATTGCCTAAAGATAAAGAACCAGTTGGTTGGGGAAACTTATTTAATTATCTTACAGCGGAAGAATTTAAACAAGCTGTACCTTTTAGTGATTACACGATTGTTCAGATAGATACGGGTACTTCCCAAGAATGGAAGAAGGATATCACCTCTATTGATTCGAAAACAACTGATTTAATTCCTTTTATTGAAGCGATTAAAACTGTTTTAATAAATAAGATGGGATTTGATTTTTACAACGAAAATAAAGACAAAATATTATTTGCTATTTGTGTTCATGATATAGAGTGCTGGTTATTGCCTTTTAATGCCACACTTCCTGCGCATCAAAAGAAAATGGTTGGATGCGTTAATGCCATTGAGAAGCTTGCAAATGAAAAGGGATTTTCTATAAATGAAAAGAACTATGCTGGAGGAAAGCACTATGACATCTTATCCAAACCAATGCGAGGAAATGGGGAATTGATTACTAAGGGTAAGTTGAATGAAAGCCTCTCTTTTTCATTTATGAACTATCAAAAGTCATTAAAAAAGATAGATAATCCCCATTTTAGCATACCTATAAGAGAGACACTACAAGCAAATAACCTATCTGTACAGGCTTAAATAAAACAATTGAAATATAATTTCAACTTACTTCCGCCGACTCGCCGACTATGAACCTTGATTTACCCATGTTTAAATCCTCTTAACTTTTTGAGGAACAATAGCTGTTTAAGTTCGTTCATAAAAGAATCAGTTATGAACAGGAAGTATGCATTATTAATCGTTTTAAGTAGTTTTTTTGTTAGTGCTTCTTATGCACAAGTAATTATTGGAGGTGGAAGTGGATTTGGTGGGAGATTTGGCAGAATTGGTTTCACGGGCGGTGGCGGAATGAGAAGACAAAGAAATGAAAATAAAGACAAGAACAAGGAATCAACTTTTAAACCAGAAATTAGTGTGAAAATTGGCTATGGTTTTCCTAATGTGGATACGTATCAATTTTCTGATTATGTAGGGCTTTATAAAGGAAGCATTTCACAAACAGGGCCAATTACAAGTTCAGTAGATTATAAATATAACAGCACAAACAGTATTGGCATAATGGCCACTTATGGCAAAGTGGCCATTCCTTACACAGATGGCAACAATAATTATGAAGGAAAAGTAAACCTAGAAACTTGGAGTGTGTTAGCTAATTTTATGCAATTCCGACCACTCACCAATTCTGCAACTTTTTATTTTCATGAAGCATTGGGTGCAAGCATCAATAATGTTAACTACCTAGGCAATGTTCCAGTTATTACTCCTGCTAGCTTTGCTTATCAATTAGGCGTTGGGGCAAAGTTTAAAATTTCAGAAAAGACCTCATTTTTTGCAGAAGCGGGCTATGGAAAATATGTTTTACATGGTGGGTTGAGTTATTGTATTAAATAAAAATACTTCAGTACATAATGCATTAGTAATTAGATATGGTTAAAAGCAATAAGTAAAAAGTTAACAATATGGGATATGTTAGAGATAAAAAATATTGATAAGCCTATTTGGCTCGAATTTCTTATTACAAAAAAGATTACTAATCCTTTTTAGAAACTTTTAGATTATCCAGCCAGCAATAAGACATGCAAATACAATAAATGGGGCTGGCAATTTGGAATACTGTAGAGTAAGAAAGGTGAGTATGATTATAGAAATATTGGCAAAAACCATCACTATGCTTTGATTGGGTTTGATACTAATAATATCTTTTATTAAAAATAATGTCGCACCAACCATTAATCCCACCACTGCTGAATTTATACCTTCTAATGAGCGATAGATGACCGCATATTTTTTTAGGTTTTGCCAAACAGGGAAAAAGAAAAGAACCAAAAGCACACTCGGCATAAATATGCCAATAGAACCAAGAATACACCCTAAAAGCTGAGTAGCAAAAGTATTATCCGACCGTAAAACCATTCCTCCTGTAAATGCACCAATAGAAAAAACGGGCCCAGGAATAGCCCTCACCATACCCGAACCTGTAAGGAAATCTGTTTTATCCATACGCAAAACATCCCTTTTGGTTTCCAAAACATGCGGCGTAGTAGGACGAACCACATATTGTTCGTACATCATGGGCATCAATACATCGCCACCGCCAAAAACAAGGCTACCAAAACGATAACTACTCTCGAACACATTGAACGATTTATGGTTCTTCCAGTTATTTTGGGTAGCCGTTTCGGATAAATAACCTGCAATACCAAAAATGGCAAGAAAAATTAGCATGTTTCCCCACTTAATTTGTTTTGGACGAACACCCTTTTGAGGTATACGCTTACTACTAAAGTTGGTGACAATTCCTGCCAAAATAATGATGGAAGGAAATACCCACGGACTTTTAAAAAGGGAGAAAGTAATGATGATGGTTGATGCAAGTATAATGCGGGTAATGGTATTGTTGATGGCAATTTTAAAAACTTTAAAAGCCGAAAATGCTATAAAGCCAATGGCCATTGGTTGTACAAAGTGAAATATTTTGGTGTTGATAGACCGATCATCGTAATAATCTAAAATAAAGGATAAGCAGCCCATTATGGTACAAGCTGGCGTTATCCAAATTAAAAGCGTGAGTAATGCCAATGGTATACCTCCCCTTTTGTAGCCAATTAGGGTGAGGGTTTGTGTGGACGAAGCACCAGGAAGCATGTTGCAAAAGCTAACAAAGTCTATCAATTCCTCTTCGGTAATGTCTTTTCTTCCATTTACAAAAGTCTTCATCATCATACCATAGTGTCCCTGTGGCCCACCAAAAGCGGTGAGGCTATGCAGAAGAACAGCTTTTAAAAATGGTATATGACGGAGTAATTTCATTTGGGGTAACTAAAACAAATTTCAAATTAATGGCTTATCAACGCTTTACAAAAACTAAAAAAGCCAAGGCGAAAGTAAATGTTTAACATTAACCATCGTCCTTGGCTTTTGACCCGGGTGCATAAAAGATTTTCGCTTTTAAGACGCATTGATATGCGTCTCTACATTCGCAACATAATTTATAAAGCGAAAAACGTTTATGCGCCCTTTGACCCTTGACCTTATTTCACTTATTTTTTTAGACCAATCTCTCTCAATCTTTCATCAAGATATTCACCTGCCGTTACATCTGGATAAGCCTTAGGATGTGTTTCGTCTATACAATCTGGCAAACAAGCCAAGCTCATTTCGCTTTTTGGATGCAAGAAGAAAGGCATAGAAAAACGAGGATTTCCCCAAAGTGCTTCAGGCGGATTTACCACTCTGTGCGTGCTGCTTCTTAGTTTATTGTTGGTAAGACGTTGAAGCATGTCGCCCACGTTTACCACAATTTGTTCTGGCAAAGCAGTAACGCCAATCCACTCACCTTTTTTATTCAATATTTCCAACCCATCTGCGGACGCACCAACCAACAGCGTAATCAAATTAATATCCTCATGCTGTTCTGCACGCATGGCATTTTTAGGTGCTTGCTTTATGGGTGGATAATGGATGCAACGAAGAATAGAATTACCTTTTTCAATGTGGCTATCAAAATAAAATTCATCCAAACCTAAATAGAGGGCAATCGCTTGTAATAGTGCCTTACCTGTTTTTTCATAACTACGATAAGCTTCCTCTAGCGTAGGATTGAACTTAGGAATTTGCTTTACCTGAACATTGTCTGGGTAAATTTCCTTCATCGGATCGCCAGCTTCCACCAACTGACCAAATTGAAAAAACTCCTTCAAATCTGGTGCATCACTTCCTTTTGCATGCTCTTTACCAAAACTGGTAAAACCTCTTTGTCCAGACAACTCTGGAATTTCATACTTTTTCTTCTCTTCTACAGGAAGCGCAAAGAACTCTTGCACATATTCGTAGATTTCTGCAATCAGTGCATCTGGTAATCCATGGTTTTTTACAGAAACAAAACCCACTGTTTCGTATGCAGAACCCAATTTTTGTACAAAACTCTTCTTATGTGTTTCATCACCACTTAAGAAATCAGATAAATCAACCACTGGTATTGCCATGCTAGCAATGTTTTAAATGTTAGAAAATAAAAATAAGGTCGAAAGATAATTGAATAAACACAAAATTTGCATAAATAGGTTTATATATTCCCATTATAAACAAAACTAATTAGTATCCTTTCTTCTAATTTTTATTTGAATTGCATTTTCCAGAGGTTTTTCAGAAACGAAAACAAGGTAACCACCACCACCTGCTCCACTCAATTTCCAACCTGCAACTTTATCTTTATAAGAGTCTATCTGAGATAAAATATCTACGTTTACCATGTGGGGAAACATTTTAATTTGTGCTTCAAAAGAAGCTGTAAATGCTTTTCCAAAAGCAACAACATTCTTTTCAAGAATTGCTTTCCAGCACTCTTCTGATGCTGTTGCTAATTCCTTTGCTCCTTCTTCAGAAATATTAGTATCATCAAGAACTGAATAACCGGAGTGTCTAGGACCAAGTGTAACTAAGAAAAGATGATTCTCTATCCAATTAATAGTATCCTCATCATCCACAGATTCTATTTCATAAGGCCAGTAGTCTCCATTGTAATTTAGTTTATTCAAGCAAGGCATAACAATTCCTAGTGCATCTTGGCTTCCTGCAATTATTTTAGTGCCAGGAGGATTTTCGAAAGTGAACAAAACTTTTGCCAATTTTTCTCTATCCCCTGTAGGTATTTCAGTTCTCCATAATTCAATCGCTTTGTTACGAGTGCTAGACGACATTCCGCTACGGTTATTAAACTCCATAGTTGGCTCAATTGAAACCGTAAGCACAGGGCCTGGATAAAATTTAGATACAAAAGGTTGATCTAACCAACCGCCTGCCAAGTCAATTCTAAATGGTATAAGACATTCAGTCCTTAAGCTTGTGGTTGAACGAACAGGTAAATCACCATGTGGTTCTCGATGAAATACCTTGTATTCAATACCCCTAGCTGCACAAATTTTTGCCTTTTCTGGCGTGGAACCATCTTCATTCACCAAAAAAATGTCTGGTTTAATTTCATCAATTTCTTCTAAGAAATCAATAATGCCAAATCCTTTGTTTATTCGGCAATTTGTTACAGCAGATAAATTCTCTAACATATATTTCCGCTCATATTGGTGATTTACTGGGTAACGACCTTTCAACTGAAAAACATTTTCATCATTACCAATGCACGCATAAACATCGCCAATTTTTTTTGCCTCATTCATAAAAGCAACATGTCCGCTATGCATTAAATCGAAACAGCCCGTAACCATTACCTTTTTTTGACTTGCCATCGTTATATTTTTTTGAAAGGCGAAAATAGCTATTAGATTTATAGATATTTCAGAAATTTATAACAATCCTTAATAAACTTCATTTTAAAACTTTGCTCTTTCTGAATCATTTAATGGTTACAATTATTGGGGATGTCGCTTTTTAATTTACCATAACATAAAGTAGTTGGTTTTTATTCTTTTCTCCTTTGTTTATCTTACACCGAAACTTGAAAACTTACGCCTATTTCTATTTAGCTTTTTTCTCCAACATTAATATCTAAAACCAAAATGATGCACTAAATCAAGTTTCTCCTTGGGGGTATTTTACCACTAGGTACAAATTTTTCCAAGAATAAAAAGATTGTAAGGTATTCATGTTGATGCAGAATTTACAGAATAGCCATAGACCATTTTCTCCTTTGTTTTCTATTGTAATTACTAGTGTGCTTAAGGTTAGTAACAGATTGTATAAACAAAAAAAGAGGCTAACTATTCGCTAACCTCTTTTTGCTATTTTGTTATACCTAAACTATCCAAATCATGAATGGTTAAGGTAGGTCTTGCATGCTTTTGTTTTAGTTTGCTTATTACTAGTTCAGCTACTTTATTTGCTTGTTCTTCGCTAACAAATTGTTTAGTACCAGCAATAGCAGGTATTACTCTTTGGGTAATTAAAATTTTTTTTCCTACATATATTTCATATCCCCATCCAGATCCTGATTTTATTACTTTCGATTCAATGTCGTAACTGTTTTTCCAAGAGATGTAGGCTGATGTAAAATAGACAATTACAGAGAATCCAAAAAGTAGGTATATCCAGTTTTTCTTAATCATTTGTATTCAACGTTACATTAGGTTTCCACTCCTCTAAATCATCAAAATAAGTGGTACTGGCTCTTCCCATAGAAACATAACTTCTTGATCCTAATGTAAAGGCAACTGCACCTTCACGACCAGATCGCTCGAAGCTTGATTTACGAGTCCAAGTATCATTTTTAAAATCATATTGCCAAGTTTTTTGAGTGTAACCACCATTAACCCCAACAGTTAAGTAAGCATAGTCTCCCAAAACAAACGAAACTGCACTATTACGAACAATATCAGTGTAATCATCATCATAGCTAGCCGTACTAACATTAGAAAGCTGTCTTAATGGGGTCCATTTGTCAGTTGTTGGATCATACTTCCAGAAATCTGAAAGATTTGTTCCTCCGCTACCAAGACCAGATGCTAAATAAGCTTGATTGTTATAAACAAAAGTAGTTGCTAGCATTCTTTTAAAACCACCTTTACTATATCCTTCTCCAGGATTAGGAACACCACCACCACCAACACTTTGTTTTGCAATCCATTTGTCTGTTGATGGGTCATATTGCCACAAATCTTTCAAATAACTATTGTCATAACCGCAAGTAACATAACCATAACTCCCAATTGAAAAAGCAGAAGCAGCATAACGTCCAGCTAATGTGCCATTTGCAAAATCAGCTTTTCTAGTCCATTTATTATCGTCAACATTATAAGCCCAAGTGTCTGTTAACTTAATATTTCCATCTGTTCCAGTAGTTATATAACCGTTTCTGCCTATTGAAAAAGCAACTGCACCATTTCTAGAAGGGGCAGAGTCGGTATGAGTTTGCGGCATACTTGCTAATTGTTGACCCCATGTTCCTGTTGAGTCTACAGACCAAAGGTCATTGTATCTAAGGTTATTGTTTTCACTGTTGTATCCTGTACCTATGTAAGCAATGTTACCAATTACAAAAGAAACAGGTTGATATCTTGCATTTGCAGGACTTTCGGCACTGGTTATCCAGTTGCCCTCAGTTAAAGGATTGGTAGAGGAAGAGTTACAAGCAAGTAACAAAAGAACCACACTTGCAGGTAAGAAAAATAAGTACTTAACTAGTTTCATTATTAAAAAATTTTCGCTGAAATTATAAGCGGCAATGTTAGGCAAATAGTTAAAATGGATTTTCATATACATTTCAATGATTAATAGCCAAAAATTATCTATGAAACGGTAATTTCGTCTACTAAAACAATGCTGAAATTTAGTATGTACTTTCTTATAGCGATAATTACATAGTTAGCCGACAAATATTGTTTAATTGTCGGTAGAATATCACTATTCGTCCAAAGTAACAATTCTGTAACAGCCAGTAATTATAGTATTGCCAAACCTAAAAGGTATTCTTTTACTTTTACGGCTTCAATTAATATATTCTTATGCGTTTAAGGCAGTTTCTTTTGTTTTCTTTACTCATTTCAATTTATATCACTGCTTGTGAAAAAGTAGATATACAATATGGAACTCAATATGTGGATAATCAATATACACAAATAGTTAAGGTTGATACATTCACTACAGATTTATCAACTGTGTTCATCGACTCTTTTCAAACGTCTGCATCTGGGGTTACGCTTCTGGGAGGGTACACAGATACATCATTTGGAAGAATTGATACAAAATGTTATTTCGAACTATCTCCCCCAACTTATACAAAAGGTTATGACAGTGCACGCTTCGATTCTTTGCGCTTAATACTAAAACTTAATAAAAATTATTATGGAGATACCACAAAACCCCTTCATATTGATGTAAATAGACTTTCGCAACAAATCATCTTCAAAGAAAATCAAAATGGATTTTCTAATAACCAAGAGTTTTCTGTTTTTCCCACTGCAATTGGTTCTGGAGACTTTTTAGTAAAACCTACATTCTACACAGATTCTATCAGCATAAAACTTGATGATAAATTGGGTCGTGAGTTTCTTACAAAACTTAAGAATGCTTCCGACCTAGACTTGCAAAATGAGAATAGTTTTCTTTATTATTTTAACGGTTTGAGATTAAGCAGCAATTCATCTGCTAATTTGACGCTTGGTTGTAAAGACGATATAGTCATGAGGTTAAGTTATTCAATGCCCGGATCTGATACTTTGGAAAAACGCCATGTTGATTTTACTATGAGTAACAAACAACATCATTTCAATAACATTAAAGTAGATAGAAGTAATCTTAACACCAATTTAAAAAACATAAGCCATTACAATAACATAATCACTAGTGCTTCTGCTGGAAACCAAGCGTTTTCTCAGTATGCCTCTGGTGTAATGGCACGAATTAAGTTTCCTTCCATCAAAGAATTACCTAAACTACCTAAATATGTAAAAATTCTGTCTGCAACATTGAAAATAGTTCCTGTTCGGGGTACTTACAACACTTACCAATTTCTTCCTCCGTCACTAAATTTGTTTACAACGGATCTAACAAATAATCAAGGAACAGCACTAATTGCAAGTGGAACAAATACTGCTGAAACTGGTAACCTTTATTGGGATAAATTTTATGACGATAACACCGTTTACACTTACGATGTATCTAACTACTTGAAGAGCCTTGTTGAAAATCCGTTGAGCAATAATTATGGCTTATTGTTAATTCCTCCTTCACCCGCAAATTCTACAGAATTCACAAGAATTGTAGTTGGCAACAGGA
The DNA here is from genome assembly GCA_947447825.1 of Chitinophagaceae bacterium. GTDB lineage: Bacteria > Bacteroidota > Bacteroidia > Chitinophagales > Chitinophagaceae > Parasediminibacterium. Next base: position 16,784 of record CANFLL010000011.1, read on the forward strand.
ACTTACTTCCAGAAAATAAGAATACTACCAAACTAGAGATTTATTACTTAACAATACAGCCTCAATAAGCAAAGAATAATGATTACTAAGAAATTTATTTTAAATGTTGCTGCTATTATTTGCTTCAATGGTGTTGTGTTTGGACAGAATAATAACGACCCTTTTTCGATAATAGGGATTGGCTCAATAGATCATAGCAGCTACGACAGAACTTCTGGCATGGGACACGCAGGAATGGCCTTATCCTCCAATCGTTTTTTGTATAACGCAAATGCGGCATCCTTAAGTGCATTAGATGACAAGTTTTTTAATGTTGAAATGGCAGCCACTACAAAATTTATTGGTTATTCGGGAACACCAATAAACTCAAGTTCTAGCTCCTCCTCTGATTTGCAGTTCAAAAAAATATCACTAGCAATTAAAGTGAAGCCAAAATGGGGTATCGGCTTTGGCTTATTGCCATACAGCAATACTAGCTACTCATTTTATGGAGATAAATATATTTTAGGAAGTAGTAGTATTACAAGTGCATACTATCAAGGTTCAGGACATGTTAGCCAATTGTATCTATCTAATGGATATAAGCTAACAAAAAATCTATCATTAGGTCTTCAGGCATCTTACCTGTTCGGGCAACTTAATCAATCAGAAAATATTGCACCAGGTTACGGAATTGACAGCGCGATAATAACTACGAGGAAAATAAATGTAGGAGCACCCTATTTTAAACCCAGTTTTCAATATAACCTAAGGGTTAACAAAAACTTGGAGTTATTAGTAGGAGGAACGGCTACTTTTAAAAAACAACTTGTTGCTAAATATAGTCTCTCCGTTACTGATGGAAATACTACTTTGCCTGAGTATACCGACTATAAAGGTCAAGATATAACTCTTCCAGCACAATATTCTGGTAGTATAGCAGCCAAACTAAAAGACAAATACACTTTTGCCATTGATTACTCCTATCAAAACTGGAGCGATTTAAAACAACAAGGAATAAATTACAGAACAGTTGATAGTAGATTTATAGGCGCAGGTTTTGAATTGTCTAAAAAACAAAACTTCCGAGATATTACTTTTGAACGTCATTTTTTTCAAGCAGGTGTGTTCTATAATGACTCTTATTTACAGATTAATGGTCAACAAATATCCAGTTATGGACTTACGTTTGGAGGAGGTAAAAACCTTTTGCGAAGCAATTTAGGTGTTCAGCTAAATATGGAACTTGGAATTCATGGAACAACAAACTACGGCTTGATACAAGAACGTTATGCACAAATTAATGTGATCTTAAGCTACAGAGATTTCTGGTTTGTGAAAGTTAAGAAATTTGATTAGTGGAACTTGTTTCTATCATTTCTTAACAAGAAAATACATCAATATGAAAAAAAACATTTTAAGCATATCATTACTTTCCCTTTGTTTGGCAGTAACAGCTCAAACAAAGAAAGTAACAGCAGATAAGATTGTAGGACAGGTTGGAGACAAAATTGTTTTATTATCCGACATTAACAATGCCATTGCCGATTACAAAAGGCAAGGACAAGAAGCTCAATTGCCACCAAACGCAGAATGTGCTTTTCTGGAAGGACAACTAATTCAAAAAGCATTGGTACTTCAGGCCGAAAAGGATTCTCTTGTGGTTAGTGAAGATGATATTGAAGCTGGTTTAGACAACCAAATTAGAGGCTTCATCAATGCTTATGGCTCTAAAGAAGTTTTAGAAGAAGTGGCTGGCAGAACAGTTTACCAAATTAAAGAGGATTTTAGAATTCCTTTCAAAGAGCGTAAACTTGCTGACCAGATGAGGGGCAAAATTTTAGAAAATATAAAGATTTCACCGGTAGAGGTTAAAGCTTATTATGATAAAATACCAAAAGACAGCCTCCCTTTCTATGAAAGCGAAATTCAAATAAACCAAGTGCTTTCTCAGCCAAAAGCTAGTAAAGAAATTGAAGAATATTGTGTTAAGCAACTATACGAATACAAACGCCAGGCTGAAAGTGGTGTGAAAAAGTTTGATCAATTGTGTAAACTATATTCCGAAGATCCAGGAAGCAAGGATAATGGTGGTCAATATAACTTAAACCGTACCAGCAAGGAGTTTGATCCTACGTTTACCTCTTCCGCTTTTAGGCTTAAAGAAGGTCAAATTTCTAATGTAGTCAAAACAAAATTTGGCTATCACCTAATTCAAATGGTTAGCAGATCTGGTGATGATGCTGTGGTGCGACATCTACTTAAAATACCTCAGGTTACAGAAGATGAGATTAAAATATCTGTAAAAAAATTGGACTCCGCTAGAACACTTATTCAAAATGGATATATCGGTTTTGGAGAAGCGGTAGACAAGTTTAGTGATGATGAGAGTAGTAAATTTAATGGCGGAAGTATTACCGCAAGAGATGGTTCTTCGTTTTTAAATATTGACCAATTGGATAAAGACTTAGTGTTAACGCTTAAAAACTTAAAGCCGGGAGATATTTCAAGACCAAATGTATACACCGATGAAAGAGGGCGGAAGATGGTTCGACTTATCTACTTGAAAAATAGGACTCAACCACACCGTGAAAATTTGAAGGAAGATTATAATCGTGTTGCCGACAGAGCTTTGGAAGAGAAGAAAAGGAATGCACTTTCTAAATGGTTTCAAGAGCATTTGCCTACCTATTACATTAACATTGATGAAGCTTATAAAGATTGTAGCAGCTTGAGTAACTGGTGGAAATATTCATCGAAATAGGTTTTTGAGAAACATTAGGGAACTTATTGATAAAAATCAGTTTTTTAACTGTCATTAAATCTTAACTATGAGGCTGAAATTTTCGGCAGATATTAAAAATTTATTTTTATTTCAGCAATTCATTTTACGAAACCGTTGTATGATTACAATCCTTTAACTTCGCGGCGATAAAAAACAAGTATTTAATAATTTAAAATGTATAATTATGGTAAAGGTTGCAATTAATGGTTTCGGACGTATTGGTAGATTAGTATATCGTCAAATATTCAATATAGAAGGTATTGAAGTAGTAGCTATCAATGATCTTACTAGCCCTAAGGCTTTGGCTCACCTATTAAAATATGATAGTGCACAAGGTCGTTTCGATCAAGAAGTAACGCACACTGATAGTTCTATCATTGTTAACGGTCATGAAGTAAAAATTTATGCACAAAGAGATCCATCTCAAATTCCTTGGGGTCAACATGATGTTGATGTGGTTATTGAAAGTACAGGTTTCTTTACAGACAAAGCTAAAGCTGAATTACACATCCAAGCTGGTGCTAAAAGAGTAGTAATTTCTGCTCCTGCAACTGGCGAAATGAAAACAGTAGTATTTAATGTTAACCATAGCATTCTTGATGGTAGCGAAACAGTTATTAGTGCTGCTTCTTGCACCACAAACTGTCTTGCTCCAATGGCACAAGCACTAAACAATGCTTTCACCATCGAAGCTGGAAGCATGACAACTATTCACGCTTACACAAACGATCAAAACACCCTAGATGCTCCTCATGCTAAAGGCGATTTGCGTAGGGCTCGTGCAGCCGCTGCTAACATTGTTCCTAACAGTACAGGTGCTGCAAAAGCTATTGGTTTAGTATTGCCTGAGTTGAAAGGTAAATTAGATGGTAGTGCTCAACGTGTTCCTGTAATTACTGGTTCAGTAACCGAATTAACTGCTATTGTTGCTAAAAAAACAACTGCAGATGAAGTTAATGCAGTAATGAAAGCAGCAAGCAATGAAAGTTTTGGTTACACAGAAGATGAAATTGTTAGCAGTGATGTTATCGGTATTTCTTTTGGTTCATTGTTCGATGCTACTCAAACTAAAGTTATCTCTGTTGGCGACAAACAATTAGTAAAAGTTGTTAGCTGGTATGATAATGAAATGAGCTATGTTAGTCAATTGGTTCGTACAGTTAAATTCTTTGCTGGTTTAATAGCTTAATCTAACATTTTTAGAGAATAGTAATCTTCTTTATTAATACATAACCATCATTCATTGCTTTCAAAAGTTTTGAATGATGGTTTTTTTTTCATCATCTTCAATACAACAACATGCTCAGTAACATTACTATCATCAGTTTGATAGCAGCATCCTGCACCACTGTTTCTTTTTTGCCACAAGCCTTGCAAACCATCAAAACAAAAAACACAAAAGGCATCTCCTTGCCTATGTATTCCCTCTTTACTTTTGGCACTACCTTATGGTTCATTTTTGGACTAATGATAGAAAACTATCCAATAGTATTAGCCAATGGAATCACCACCCTTTTAGCACTCATTATTCTTATTTGCAAGATTAAATACAAATAAAACCTCCACTAAAATTCCAAATTATTCAGATTGGATTAAACTTCTAGAATTATTGGTTTCATATAAGATAATGGCAAGAATTCCAGAATATTTTCTGCCCTTAAACCCCTTTCTCCATCAATCCAAAATCTATTTTCAATTTAATTAGGTAGTGTCAATCTTTTAATTGAACATTCACCGAGTGTATAAACATATTGTAGTTGCCCCTGACAAAAACCTTCCCGTGGCGATCAAAACTACCAAGCCCTCCTTGCTACCAAGATTTACCCATTTTTGCTTCCTAAAACTGATTTCTAGCCTCCAAGAAGTTACCTCTAGCCTCCAAGAAGTCACTTCTAGCCTCCGAAAAGTTACCTCTAACCTCCGAAAAGTTACTTCTAACCTCCGAAAAGTCATCTCTAGCCTCCAAGAAGTCACTTCTAGCCTCCAAGAAGTCATCTCTAGCCTCCAAGAAGTAGTCTCTAGCCGACAAATTGTTACCTCTAGCCTTCTAATGATAAAAAATAGCCCATCTCTTACAAGGGTTCTACATAGTATTATTTTTTCACAGTTTAAATTTTACGATTATGTCAGTTTATTTTATTGAAGGAAATGTGTCTGCTTTTAGTACACAGCTTACCAAGTTTTCGGTTAAATTACCAACTTATGCCGCCGATTTGGGGTTTTCTGTTGATGAGAAAAAAGAAGCTGTTGACGATGCCGCCTATATGGCGTGGATTGTGAAAACGGATGAAGATTCGGCTACCAGTAAGCTAGCATGGAAGGCTTACGAATTGTTGGCAAGGGAAGGTTCTGTGGATGTGACGGTGTTGATTCCGCCTGGCGCATTTGTAATTACTGTTTCGCCAACACTTGTGGAGCCAGGTATTCAGCGCCGTTTTGCTGAAAAAGCAGCAAAGGCGAAGGCAAACCCGAAATGCTCGGAAGCCATCCAGAAAGATTTAGGCATCTACTCTGCACCAGATGCGGCGGTTACGATTACCCCCGATTTGAAGGTGGCTTCACAGGCGGGTCATCCAGAGCTCATTTTTACTAAACATGGTTTCTTGGTCATTAATCTGTATCGCGATGCTGGTACTGGTTATGGCACTGCTCCGTATAAAACATTGACGAAAAGCCATTTTGTAGACTACGATTTGCCAGCAGTAGGCGTTACGGCTCATTATAAATACAAGATAGTTTTTGTGGAAAATGATGTAGAAGTAGGCAATTTTAGCTCCGAAGTAAGCATTAATGTGATAGGGCGATAATTAGTTACTAGTGATTATTTGTTAGGTGTTAGATAGAAAAAAGTCCCTTGAAGTGATTGCTTCAAGGGACTTTTTATTTAATGGACCTACGCTATACCTTTTTTGAAAAGCAGGATAATGTTTATTGGTCACTAGTTAAAACGAATAAAACACATTCGTGTTTGTTAATTGAATCAGAGGCAACTCAATTCGCTTTATTTGTGCAAAAACTGCGGCGTAATTTTTTAATACACCAAATCTTCGTATGCAGCTTGCAATTCATTATAGGCATGATTATCCTTTGCTTTTTTAGCTGCTGCCATACCCTTTTCGTACCATTCAATGGCAAGGTCTCTGTGGGTTAGTTTCTCTAAAAGTTTTGCCAGATGATAATATGAGCCTACATAATCTGGACTCTCCGTTAGTATTTCTTCAAATAAAATCCTTGCTTTAAAGTCGTCACCAATCTTAATGTATTCCAATGCCAAAGCATGCCTAAGAAAATTGTCTTTTGGTGAAGCCTTCAAAAACTCATTCAACTTTTCTATCCTATCCATAATAAATTATTGCCACAAAGAAACAGCATAGGAAGTTAAAAGTAATAGGTAATAAGTAAAAAAGACACTGCACTGCAATGCAAGTTTCTCTATTTATTTTTGCTAGATTCCAATGATGTAAGAAAAGAAAGTAGAAATATAGTTTGCAAAAAGTAATAACACGCCTAAATTTGGTTACAATTTATTTTATGCAAGGAAGAATAATAAATATTGACCCGGAAATACTAGGAGGCACTCCCGTATTTTATGGAACGAGGGTGCCTATTAAAAATCTTTTTGATTATTTGGAAAGCGGCGATTCAATAGAAATATTTTTAGACGATTTTGATGGTGTTACCAAAAGCCAAGTAATAAAACTTATAGAATACACACAATTTAAAAAATGAATACAAAAAAATTTATTTTACTCTTATTGTTTGGCTTGTCATCTCTCAATTTGTTTTCTCAAACAAAAAAATCACTTGAAATAATTGAGAAAAAATACCAAGATAAACTAGATACAGGAAACGATATGTATGGTTCTACAATTATTTATTACAATCAAATGGACAGTATGCTAAATGTTGTTTACAGAATGGCTAAATTAAAATTGAATACAAATCGGGCTTCCATCCTAAAAGCACAACAATTAAAGTGGCTAAAGCAAAGAGACAATTATTTTAAAACAGTCGATAAAGAACAGAATGAAAGTGGACTTAATTCAATAGATAATAAAATGACTAAACTCCATGAAAAAGCGGCATTTATAAATGATAGAATCCTTACAATATTAAAAACATACCAGTTAAATTAATCCCTACAAGTTGTCTTGCGTACTCTTTTCCTCTTTGCCTATCTCCTACTTCCCTTTTCTTTGTGGCTCAACTTAATATATGGCAGGCATCTACATTCACATACCCTTTTGCAGGAAAGCCTGCCACTATTGCAACTTTCATTTTTCCACAACGCATAGTCTGCTGCCACAAATGGTGGATAGTATTGTGCAGGAAATTAAGCTTAGGAAAAACTACTTGTCATCCTCCGTTTCCACTATCTATTTTGGTGGTGGTACGCCTAGCATCTGTAGTAATATGCAATTATCTTCTTTACTTGATGAACTAAAATCGGCTTTCCATCTCGCCCCTTATGTAGAAATGACGCTCGAAGCCAACCCCGATGATATCACTGCCGAGAAACTTTCTCATTGGAAATCTATTGGCATCAATAGGCTAAGTATTGGGGTGCAGTCTTTTAGAGAAGAAGATTTACAATGGATGAATCGTGCACACAATGCCACTCAGGCCACCGATGCCATCCAGTTGGCCAAGCAGTATGGGTTCAATAACATTAGCATAGATCTAATTTATGGAACACCTACTTTATCAGATGAACAATGGCAGCAAAATGTGCAAACGGCCATCAATTTGCAAGTGCCGCACCTTAGTTGTTATGCGCTAACAGTGGAATCTAGGACGGCTTTGGACAAGATGATTGAGCGAAAAAAGATGCAGGCACCCGACCCAGAAAAGCAAGCCCGCCATTTTGAATTGCTGATGCAGTGGATGGAAGCCGCTGGCTACGAACACTACGAGATAAGCAATTTTGCCAAGCCCAACATGCGCAGTAAACACAATAGCAGCTACTGGCAAGGCGAACATTATGTGGGTTTGGGACCAGCAGCGCACTCGTTTAATGGACTTAGCCGCCAATGGAACTTGGCTAATAATGCCTTGTACATAAAGAATATTGCCGAGGGAATAGTGCCTTTTGAAATGGAAACACTTACGCCCACTCAAGCATTGAACGAATACATCATGACGAGCCTTAGAACAAGCGAAGGCTTATCTTTTACCTATTTAAAGGAAAATTGGGGCGAACAGAAAGTAATGGATATAAGGAAGAATGCTGCTGATTTTATACTGCAAGGCAATGCATTGATTATTGATGAACACTTACAACTAACCAAAAAGGGTAAATTATTGGCGGATGGCATTGCTGCCGATTTGTTTTTTGAATAGAATCAGAGATGATACTAAAAATGGTACATCACCAGTATCATTCCTACTGAACCAACATTTATTCTGAAATATTGTGTTCTTTTTTGAGATTCGAAAGTAGTTGGATTGTATTCATAAAATTGATAGAAGTTGAGGTTCTCTTCTGTTAAAATGGATACATGCTTGTTAAAATAGTATTCTACTCCTAATAATGGACTGACACCAATTCTGGTAGACGTAGATGGATTGGCGGTAGATTTAAAGTAAGAGAAAGACAAATCAACGCCATGATATAAATTCCATCTTTCGGTGGTTCTGTTTTTTTGAATGCCTAATCGAATATCAGGGTAATATCCCGCAGCATTACCATTGCTTACATCCAAATTTATTCCCAATCTTACCGTCTTCCTTTTTTTTAAATTATATCTAAAATTTAATAAGCACGACTCGGGCTTTTTCTGTAAAAATGTTAACACATTAACTACATCAACTCCTGATGAAATATTTTTCAAAATAGAGTCCGCAATAACTTGGGAATAAATCTGGTTTGCAAGAAGCAAATTAAAAAATATAAAAAATATTATTTTCCTTTTATACATTCAATTGATAGATTGATAACTTTTAAATTAAAACCAATCATCAACTCCATTACCGAAGTAGGGTCTAAAAATGTTTTTAACGTTTGTAAGGAATGGGTTATAGTCAATAGAAGTATTTGCTGTTGTACCATCTTTATAAACCACAAACAACTCGCGACCACCACCTGCTACATCAACAAATTTTAAATCCCCAATTTTCGAACTGCCGTTGTTTACAGTTAGGTTCAATGTGGTGTTTATATCTTTAGTGTTAGGATTGTTAAGCCCATTGAATGTTTTTGCATCCCAATTGCCTTTGATGATAAAGTTGTCTTTTGTATAAGAAAATATAATGTTGTCAAGATATGTCTTTGCATTAAAGTTTTTATAATCTGAATTATTGAAAGTTAACTTTGCATTCAAAACAGATGCACAACCTAAATTAGCAGTAAACTGAAATTGAGTTGAATTAATTTGAGTTACCTTAATGCTGTAGTCGTAAGGGGCAAGGTTAATGGAAAAAGAAATGTCCTGTGGAGTAGGAAAGTCTCCTGTGCTAAAAGTTCCAGAATAATTTACTCCAGCTATTTTACTACCATTTTTTGTTATATTAATAACAGCTGAAGTAGGAAAATAATTATCCTGAGAATTTACTTGATATTTTTTTTCGGTGTAAGATTGAAAAGTTGCAACGATGTCATTGTTACTTAAGGTTGAATCGGAAGGAAACTCAATACTGATAGTGTTAGATTGTTTTCTAGAGAATGTTTGTGTTTTATGATTCCAAGTATAAGTGCCTGTGTAAGCGGCAAAATCGAATGTGCCATCTTGTTTTGTTGATTGAGGGAATATACTATCCAATGCATCAGACATTTTATTTATCCAATCATCATTGCTTGTAGTGCCATTAGAAAGTTTAATAAAATTAATTAGGCTCTGAGCTCCATTGCCTTTCACAATATCATTAATACACGCACTTGTGCTATTGAATGATGATGTGATAAATTGTTTGTCTTCGGCTACTGTTGTTAGCGAAACAGACGATGGTGATTTTGTACAAGAATAAATTAATACACTTGATAAAAGAAAAATTGATACTATTGGTAAAATAGCATACTTGAGTTTAATTGTCTTTTTCATTTTTAATTGTTTTGTTAGCTTACTTTAATTTTAACAGGTTTCAGCAATCCTGATTGTTTATTATTTTACAAAGAAAGGGGATTTTATACTTAAACAATACGATTCCCCCAAAATAATATAAATCTGAAAGTTACTACCCAGAGCTTTAAAGCATTCTAGACTAAGATTTTGAGGTTCGTAGGTAATTCTATTCAAATATCACCAAACACTATCCTTATGTTCTTGGTAAAAATTAAGTGTTCCTTGAAACAAAACCAAAACCGATTTGCAGAAAAATTAATTTAAAAACTCCAGCAAACTACAACTATAATATCTTTTCTGTACTTTTATCAGATTAATATGATTAATAAAGTAAAATAATGAAGCCTTTAGTAGAGAAATTGCCATTAGCAGATGACAAGTCATTTGTTGCCAATATTCACACCACACCCAATTTTGAGGTTCCATGGCATCAGCATATTGAGTATGAATTAATACTTTTCATAAAAGGTGCAGGTCATAGCTACATTGGTAATTATGTAGGCGAATTTGTTGTGGATGACATTTACTTTTTGGGCAGTAACTTACCGCACACATTCCAAAAGGCTTCACCAGATCTTGTTACTAGTGCTATTGTAATTCATTTTAAAGAAAACTTTTGGGGCGATACTTTTTTAGCACTACCAGAACTAACCCAAATTAAAAAGTTGTTCGATAAATCGGTTCAAGGTTTATACATAGAAGGTCCTTCTAAAATTGAGTTAGGAAAAATTATTAAACAATTAGTTGAGGCGAGGGGCTTTGAACGGATTGTATTGCTTTGTCAGGCATTGCATCTTTTGGCAAAAAGACAAGAATATAAAGCCCTCTCTACTCAGGAGGTAAAAGAGTTTAATACTAAAAATAAGAATAGACTAGACACAATATTTCAATTTACACTCTCTAATTTTCAGGAAAGCATCAAAATTGAAAAAGTGGCCGAAAGTGTTCACATGAGTATTCCTGCATTTTGTAGCTACTTTAAAAAGAGTACAAAGAAGACTTATATTGACTTTCTGAATGAAATTCGCGTTGGATATGCTTGCAAACAATTAGTAGACTCTCAAAAAAACATTGAGACTATTTGCTATGAAAGTGGTTTTAATACGCTTGCTAACTTCAATAAACAATTTTTAAAGGTTAAGAAATTGACTCCCTCTAAATTTAGGAAACAATTCCTTGAAAGATTAGGAGCAGACACTAATCCTTAGTTTTATTAGTGCGGATGTACACATAAATCATTGCTAAAAGAAAGCAATAAGAAATAATATTAAAAAGTGTGTGGTGGTCGATAAAACCGCTTATAGGCCAATTGTTGCTAAGGGCTATCATCAATGTTGTAACTCGCACACAATTAATAACCCAAGTGAGTAAGCAACCTATAACTGTCCAGCAAAGTTTTGGTTTCCACGGCTGATTATTTGCCACAACAAATGCTGTCCAAAAGCTCATCACACCGTAACCAATACAATCATACCCCATGTGTAATGCCTTATCAGTTTTAAAGCTTCTCAATAGTATTCTGTCTTGAATGAAGCATTCTATGCCCATTAGCTTACACAAAAGTTTGCTAACACTAAGAACTGAATAGCGGATCCAGTCTATAAAGTTCAGATAATCTCTTAAAAAAATAGTAAAGCCATTACTCCCCTTTGTGGTGATGCTTATAAAAAATAAACAGAAAAAATAGAGTAGCCCAAACAAACAAAGGAATTTGATAATAAACAAAAAGCCCTCATTCTTAAAAATTCCCTTTAGCATAGAAGTGAAAAGTCGAAAGTGATTTGTCAAAAGTAAGGAGTCAAATGTTGAAAGTAAGGTCTAGAATGTAAAAAGCCGAAAGTAAAAGTTTTTCACTTTCAACTTTCGACTTTCAATTATAAACTAGTAGTCTTATTAAATTTCTCCAACCATCTCCACAGGAACAACCCATGCGTCAAACTCTTCGGCAGTAAGGTAGCCAAGCTTTATAGCTGTTTCTTTTAGTGTACTGTGATTTTTGTGTGCTGTTTGAGCAATTTCTGCCGCTTTGTAATAACCAATTTTGGTGTTTAGTGCAGTAACAAGCATCAAACTATTGTCAACGTGCTTTTTAATATTTGCTTCTAAGGGTGCAATACCAACAGCACATTTATCATTAAAGCTCACACAACCATCGCCAATTAAACGAGCACTATGCAAGAAATTATAAATCATTACTGGTTTAAATACATTCAACTCAAAGTGTCCCAAACTTCCTCCAATGTTTATAGCTACATCATTACCCAAAACTTGTGCAGCAATCATTGTTAAAGCTTCACATTGAGTAGGATTTACTTTACCCGGCATAATAGAAGATCCTGGTTCATTATCAGGAATAAACAATTCACCAATTCCACTTCTTGGCCCACTACTCAACATGCGCACATCATTTGCAATTTTCATTAAGCTAGCAGCAACTGTTTTCAAAGCACCATGCGATTCAACAATTGCATCATGAGCAGCTAAAGCTTCAAACTTATTTTCGGCAGTAATGAACGGCAATCCAGTTAAATTAGCAATGTGTTTTGCAACATTTTCAGAATATCCTTTTGGCGTGTTAATCCCTGTTCCTACGGCAGTTCCTCCCAAAGCAAGCTCGCTTAAATGTTCAAGTGTGTTTTTAATAGCTTTTAAACCATGGTTCAATTGGCTTACATATCCACTTAGTTCTTGCCCAACAGTAAGTGGAGTTGCATCCATAAAGTGAGTACGACCAATTTTAACTACGTGCATAAACTCTTTGCTTTTTGCTTGTAGTGTGTCTCGAAGTTTTTCTATACCAGGAATGGTTACTTCTGTCAAAATTTTGTAAGCCGCAATGTGCATGGCTGTAGGAAAAGTGTCATTACTAGATTGAGACTTATTAACGTCATCATTTGGGTGAATGAATTTTTCTTTATCTGTTAGTGCGCCACCTTTAATTACATGAGCACGATAAGCAACAACTTCGTTCACATTCATATTGCTCTGTGTGCCGCTACCTGTTTGCCAAACCACCAATGGGAAACAATCGTCCAATTTACCTTCCAAAATCTCATCGCAAACCTGGCCAATTAGGTCACTTTTTTCTTGGCTCAAAACACCCGCATCAAGGTTGGTTAGTGCAGCAGCTTTTTTAAGGTATGCAAAAGCCTTTATAATTTCTTTTGGCATACGATTAATGTCTTGGGCAATCTTAAAATTCTCGATAGAACGTTGTGTTTGCGCACCCCATAACGCATTAATAGGCACTTTCACTTCACCCATTGTATCTTTTTCAATTCTAAATTCCATAACTTTTGTTTTATTATTATTTATTTTTATTTCGGTCGCAAAAGTAGGAGTCTAAAGGGTGTTTTTTTATGAGTAACATCAAAGTTTTTGCGCTGAAATGAAACTCGGTCTGGAGTTTAAACAACGAAAATGATTTAGTAGAATGAATAAAAGAATTTAAAGCCTTCATTTTAGCAATACATTTACTTCTACTTTGACAGATTAAAACGATTGTTATCCCTCAGGAGCTCTACCGCTAATTTCATGAGTAAAAGCGATAAAGTTTTATGCACCCGCTCCAACTCTCTTAAAGTTCTAAACTTTCTCGAAGCTTATCCCAAACACGCAGCTTGTCAAAATGAGTACTTTCTTTTGTCCTCTATCTTCCATTTATTCAACTGAGTCACACTTAAATTCACTTGAGTCAGCCAAAGATTCACCTGAGTCAGAAAAAGATTCACCTGAGTCAGAAAAAGATTCACCTGAGTCAGTCGACGACTCACTTGAGTCAGACAAAGATTCAGTTGAACGAGTCGACGACTCACCTGAGTCAGCCAAGGACTCACCTGAGTCGTGGACTGACTCAAGTGAATAAATGACGTTTTTTGATGCTAAAATTGCTAAATCAATTGATGTATTCATTGACAGCAAAGGATTTTAAAGGTTTTATAGATTATACTCAACAGAATTTGGTTTGCGAAATGAGAGAAGCTTCCTTCTTTTGAAATCAAAGGAATTAATCATTTCTTTCGGTCAAATCAATTATCACAAGTGTATCTAACCTCAATATTTTGTTCTTACAATACATGGGTTTGCCTGTTGAAATAAAGATTTTAATAAAAAACGAATGCTTAACTTCAAAATATTACACACAAACATTATGAAATCTAACCTGTCAAAGTAGAATTACTTAATCTCAACTTAATTTAATTTAGTTGTAAAACCAAGATACTTATCGGTATTGAAGAGTTTTGTTTATGAACATCTATCTCTTCTTTCAGCTTGCACCATGGCATCAATTGTTCTACAAATGATTTTGCCATCAGCCTTTGCGGGGTAGATAGAATTAAAGTTGCTCCTTTTGAAAGAAAGTTTTTAAACACTTCCAATAAGGTTCTAAAGTCTGTTGGATTATAATTCACATCACTCATCAACACTACTTCCGCAGAAAAGAATGAAGAATGAATGTTGTTCCAATCCAAGACTTCGCATTTCACATTTGATAGGTTATTATGTATCACCGATTTTTCTAGTACCGTCACAATTTCTGGAAGATAATCCGTACAAACAATCTGTTTTGCCCATTGTGAAGCCACAAACGATGGCAGCCCTAATCCAGCAGCAAGTTCTAACACTTCCTTATCCTGAATGTAATGTGGTTGCTTCTCAATGAACTGTGCCAAAGCAGTAGCCGCAGGCCATATTTGAGACCAATACGGAAAAGGTGTTTTAGGGTTTGCATCTGTTTCTGCCTCATATTGGGCTTTGATAAAATGAGGGTCTGGCACAAACAATTCAATTGTTTTACTGCCATATTGTACGCTCTCTACCAATGGTTCATTGTTCATGTTATATATATTGTTGAATGATACTGCCCAATAATTCAGTTGAAATATCGGGTAGTTGATAGGTGAAATTGCTTGCGTGCTTCAAACTATCCATCAAATTAAAATCTTTTTGATCAATACACCAAGCCCATTGTTGCTGCATCAGTTGTTTTGCCAAATATTCTTGCTCCGTTTGACCAGGTGTAGGGATTAGAATCATTCTTTTTTGCAAATTCAACAGTTCCATTACAGATGTATAGCCACTTCTGGTAATGATAAATTCTGAAGCTTGTATGGAAGCATTTAATTCAATTCCTCTCAGGTGGTTTTTAATGGTAACATTGGGCAAATCTACATCAATAGATTTCGCATCCATTTTGCCTCTCACTAACAAACAGTTGGCAGATACAAAAGGCAATTGTTGCAGCAGAATATTCTCCAGCATAGTTCTTTGTGGTTCGGGTCCAGAGAGAAGGATACAGAACTGATACTTTATTTTAGAAGTAGCCTCTTTTTTAAACCTAGCCAGTACCCCAATGTAATGAACTGGTATTGCGGGAAGCTTTTTGGGATGCGACAACACACCTGCAATATTTTTTTCTCCTTCAAAATCTGGCACCCAGCAATGGCTAAAACGATTGATGTAGTTGTAGTTTATCTCCTGCAATAAATATTCCTGCCACGCAAAAGGTGCTTTAATGTTTAGTTGATGAGTAATAATGATACAAGGGACTTTTTTAGTGTATAAACCATACCTATTATCACTAATCACTACATCGATATTGAATTGATCAATCGTTTTCTGTAGCCATCGATGTTCTTTTGCTATTCTAAAAAGTATTTTAGGTAATTGAAATAATAAAACAATCGCAAACAAAAGTGGGCTTTTTGAATAGGTAATTTCATAGCCTTGAAGCGATATAAACTTAATTTGGGGAAACTCTTGTTTTAGTAATAGTTTCTGTTTTTCATTACATGCAACAATAACCGAAACATCTGTGTCTAGTAGAATTCTAATGATGGAAATACATCTAGTCGTATGACCTAACCCCCAGTCGAGAGGAGAGAGTAGGACTGTTTTTTTGTTAATATTTTGTAGAAACATTTTAAACTGATGAGACGTTACGTGATAGACTTTAATTTCCGCAAAAAGTAATTATGAATAAGTACGCCCATTCGAACAGATTTATTATTTTATTGTTACTTCTTTCATTTGCCTTTGGTTCTTGCAGTGTATTCTCAAAACCTCACGACAAACAATGTATGTGCCCTGTTAGAAAAATAAACTAATAGGGAAGTTATTAAAAATTTTACCCTTTTATGTATGAACAAAAGTAATCGTGATTTGCTGTTGCTTACAAAATATGAATCCTCTGATGCTGCTGCCATGCAACTTGAATTGAAGTTTCTGAATGACTTGCTTTACAAAGTGGAGAGTCTTCATCATTATTGCATCGTAAACGAAATCATAGATATTAATAAGTACAAGATTTTCATGAAGCCTTATCAAATACACAAAATCACTCGCGAAAGAAATATGAAACCTTTCGTTTTTATTTTTAATAAGAACTAATTTTCTAGTAGTTAGTAATTAGTGGCCATAAATTAAACAAAATACTAATTAATAACTAACCACTAACAACTACTCCATCACCTTTTTCCATAATTCTGGTAAACGCCTCATCCACACTGACTCTTTTTGTTTTTCTCTCGCATCAATAGCAGGAGTACCCCAATATGTTTTATCGCCAGCTATCGATTTCGAAACGCCTGTTTGTCCTAATACTACCGCACCTTTTCCAATGGTCAATGTTTTATTAATGCCAGCTTGACCCCAAACAGTCACACCATCTTCCAGCGTTGTTGCACCAGCAATGCCCACCTGCGAAGCAATTAAACAGTTTTTTCCTATCACTACATCATGCCCAATCTGTATTAGATTATCCAAAATGCTTCCCCTGCCAATAACTGTTTCAGCACTTACACCCCTATCGATTGTACAGTTGCAACCAATCTCCACATTATCTTCTATCACTACATTTCCACAACTATTCATGCGTTTAAACCATACTTCACGGTTCTTTTTAGTGTTATAATAAAAAGCGTTTCCGCCTATTACGGTGCCAGACTGAATCACCACATTATTGCCAATGATACTATGATCTAGGATGGTAACATTTGGGTAAATTACGCAATCATTCCCTATCACCACATTATTACCTATGAAAGTATTGGGCATAACCACTGTTCCTTCACCAATGATGGCACTATCGCTGATGCTTTTTGTGGAGGGAACAAATGGCCTGAAATAGTCAGTAATTTTTTGATAAGCATCAAAAGGCGCATCCACCAATAGCAAGGCTTTTCCTTCGGGAATTGTTACTTCTTTATTATTAATGATGATAAAAGTAGCCGCACTTTGCAAACATTTATCATAATATTTTGGATGATCCACAAAAACAAGGTCACCTGATTGTACCTTATGAATTTCATTAATCCCAGTAGCTTGTGCATTAGCATCGCCAATAATTTCGGCATCAATCAAAGCAGCTACCCACGACAAAGAAACGGGAGAAGGAAATTTCATATCTAATTATTTAAGGCCGTAAAGATAAATGTAGGCATCTCTGAAAGTTCAATGATAAACAAAATCCAAAGAGGAGCTGTTAAGCGGCAATAAAAAAGATAATTTGATGTCTAGAATTAGTAATATGAACACTACATTTGGTTAAAAATCACTCTTTAACCATCAATACGGATGTAGATGATGCATGACTTAGAAACCAATTCCAAAATGGAGTAGCTATCAGTTTAATATAGCGTCTATTTAGCTTATAACTTCCTCTGACGTTACTGAATACAACAATTTATTCAAATGATTATGTATATTTTTACTGACACTTTAGGAATGTTACTTATGCATAGTTTGAGGTTTAAACTAATATGAACTTTACTACAAAACAACTTGAATATTCAACAATTTTTTTTGTTTTTTTTTGCACAAAGAATTGTTAGCATCTCTGTGTAAAAAGCGTAAAACTTTTATAAAATGTTAGTATGTATACTATTCACTGTGGATAACTTACTATTCAATGTGGGCTTAGGGTTCATTACCTGTGGAATAAAAATAAGAAAACAAATGTGTTTACTTTGGAAATCTTGACTCATATTCGTCGCCCAATTAATAAATAGGAAGTTGAAATTTAGTGATTGGGGAAGTAATTTTTTACCCTAACTAGCAATAATAAGATGGATTTTACCAGTTTAAGCAAAGACAGAAAAAGAAGGAAGAGTGTAGTAGATTTAGGCAGTTTGTCTTATGGTAAAATACCACCACAAGCCAGAGAACTAGAGGAAGCCGTGCTAGGCGCTATCATGCTAGAAAAAGGCGCCTTTGACATTGTGAGCGAAATTTTGCTGCCCGAATGTTTTTATGTAGAAGCCCATGAAAACATTTTTAGGTGCATGATGAGCCTTCAACAAAAGAGCCAACCTATAGATATATTAACCGTTGTAGAAGAACTTCGCTTTAGAGAATTTTTGGAAGGAGTTGGTGGCCCGTATGCCGTTACCAAACTAACCAATGCGGTTGTTAGTACAGCCAACATTGATGCCCACGCAAGAATCATTTTGCAGAAGTTTATCCAACGTGAACTAATAAGAATTAGTGGGGAAGTTATTGGCGAAGCTTATGAAGACAGTACCGATGTTTTCGATTTATTAAATTCTACCGAAGAAAAAATATTTAACGTAACAAAGAATTTCCTTAAACAAGATTACAAGGAAATGACGACGGCTTTGGCACAGGCGGTAACACGTATTGACCATTTACGTACCCAAACAGAAGATATTTCGGGTGTACCGAGTGGCTTTATCTCGTTGGATAGGGTTACTTATGGATGGCAGCCTACCGATTTAATTATCCTTGCGGCTCGTCCTTCTGTGGGTAAAACAGCCTTTGCCCTAAACCTTGCCCGTAATGCGGCTTTGCATCCTACAAAGCCTACTGCT
The DNA here is from genome assembly GCA_947447825.1 of Chitinophagaceae bacterium. Classification (GTDB taxonomy): domain Bacteria; phylum Bacteroidota; class Bacteroidia; order Chitinophagales; family Chitinophagaceae; genus Parasediminibacterium. The sequence continues at coordinate 35,434 of CANFLL010000011.1, forward strand.
GTTGGCTTCTTTAGTTTGGAAATGAGTGCTGCCCAGTTGGTGCAGCGTATATTGAGTGCAGAAAGTGAGATACCATTGGAAAAGATTAGCCGTGGTAAAATGGAAGATTACGAATACCAACAGCTACACACAAAGGGTATTAAGCGACTAGAAACTGCCCCCATCTTTATAGATGATACGGCCGCACTGAACATATTTGAGTTTAGAGCGAAGGCAAGAAGGTTGGTGAATAAGCACAATGTGGGCATCATCATTATAGATTACCTGCAATTGATGAGCGGTAGTGCCGATAAAAACAGTAACCGTGAGCAAGAGATAAGTACCATTTCGAGAAACTTGAAAGCGCTGGCAAAGGAGTTGAGCATCCCAATTATTGCGCTGAGCCAGTTGAGTAGGGCCGTAGAAACCAGAAAAGAAAGTAAGGTGCCACAGTTGAGCGATTTGCGTGAATCGGGAGCTATTGAGCAAGATGCCGACATGGTAATGTTCATCTACCGTCCAGAATACTATGAGGTAAACAGTAACGAGCAAGGCGAAAGTACCAAGGGCGAAACGCATATCCGTATTGCAAAACACCGGAATGGGTCGCTTGAAAACATTGTATTGCAAGCACACTTACACATACAACGCTTTGAAGAAATGGATAGCAATAAGTTTGGCGGCAGTGGCGGTGGTTTCCCTAGTGGCGGCAACTTTAAACCTATTCCTTCTGGCCCGTTGAGTCCGTTGGGAGGTAGCCCAAGCGGTACAAGTGCAGCAGGCGGTGGAGATAATAGCGGTGGACGCTTCTTTGTGCAAGGCAGTAAAATGAACACCAGCAACTTTGATGACGGTGTGGATGGAGAACAACCTTTTTAGGATTTAGAAAGATAAATGAGTTAAGGTCAACAAACTTCCAAAGGTTGTTGACCTCAACTTCCGATTCCCGTTATTACTGACGGCTCCCGTTGTTTTACAACACTATATTCTGCAACAAATCACTCTTATCCAGATGGTCGGTATTGTAATGCAATCCACGGCTTTCCTTTCTGAACTCAGCACCTTTTACTATTAGATAGCCAACAGTAATCAAGTTACGCAGCTCACATAACTGTGGAGAAACCTTGGTGGCACGGTATAGTTCTTCGGTTTCTTCGTACAATAAATCTAATCGTCGCATAGCCCTCGTTAAACGGACATCGGTACGCACAATTCCCACATAGTCGCTCATTATTTGTTCCAGTTCCTTGCGAGTTTGGGTTATCAGAATCATTTCCTTTGGCTCGGTAGTTCCTTTTGCTTTCCAGTCTGGCAATTCTGCAGGTAGGTTATTTTCTTTATTAATCGTTTCAATTAGCTCAAGACTATCCAAAAAGCAACGCTCACCAAACACCATTGCTTCCAATAAACTATTACTAGCTAAACGGTTGGCACCATGCAAGCCTGTGCTGGCACATTCCCCGCAGGCATACAAATGCTTGATGGAAGTTCGCCCCATTTCATCCGTTTTAATTCCGCCACAACTATAGTGGGCGGCTGGCGCAACAGGGATGAACTGTTTGGAAACGTCAATACCGATGCTTAAACACTTCTCATAAATATTAGGGAAATGATGGATAAACTTCTGCTGATCCATGTGGGTGCAATCGAGATATACATGTTCGGTACCATTCTTTTTCATCTCATTATCTATCGCTCTCGCCACAATATCACGAGGGGCAAGATCTTTTCGATGGTCGTAATGCTCCATAAAAGCCTCGCCATTCTTATTGCGAAGAATGCCACCATCTCCACGAACTGCTTCGGTGATCAAGAATGAAGGCGAAACACCTGGCTCGAACAAAGCCGTGGGATGAAACTGGATAAACTCCATATTTTCTATCCTGCCTTTAGCACGGTAAACCATTGCCACGCCATCGCCAGTTGCAATACGCGGATTGGTGGTGGTGCGATAAACCTGACCATTGCCACCTGTAGCCAACAAGGTAATCTTTGAAGTGATTTTTTCTACCTGATTAGAATTTACATTCAACACATAAACGCCATAACAAGTAATGTCGGTAGTGGATTTGGTAACCAAATAACCCAAATGATGCTGCGTAATAATATCTATCACAAAGCAATGTTTGATTAGATTGATGTTGGGTAATTTATCCAACTCGCTCAATAAAGCCCTTTCAATCTCTAATCCGGTTACATCTTTATGGTGCAATATTCTGTTTTCGCTATGTCCGCCTTCTTTGCCTAGCGAATATTCGCCAGATTCGTCCTTATCAAACCTTGCACCGTATTCAATAATTTCTTTAATGCGCTCAGGACCTTCCTTCACAACAATTTCCACAATCTTTTCGTTGCAAAGACCATCGCCAGCAATCAAGGTGTCTTCAATATGTTTGTCGTAGCTATCTTTCTCATCATCCCACACGCCAGCAATACCTCCTTGGGCATACTTGGTATTTGTTTCGTCGGCACTGGTTTTAGTAATTACTACCACCTGCTTTTCAGGAAAATGTTTAGCCATCTTCAGGGCATAAGTCAATCCTGCAACACCACTTCCTATCACCAAAAAATCTGTTTCCATATATTATGTTTTAGTTGCGAGGGGAAGAGGAGATAGGATAAGAGGAAAAGAGTGGAAGAGGATAGAAGTAGTCTTAGTAAAAAAATAAATTACTCATTTCCTATCCCCTCTTTTACTCCTTCCCTCTTTGCCTCTTCTCCTATCCCCTCTTTCCCTCCTCTTCCACCCAAGCTTCGTTTTCTTTCAATAAATTTATCAATTCATCTACCGCAATGCCACTATCTATGTTTTTCTTCACCACTTCCTTGCCTTTGTATAGGGTAATCTTACCAACGCCACTGCCTACATAACCAAAGTCGGCATCAGCCATTTCGCCAGGACCATTCACAATGCAACCCATAATGGCAATCTTCACGCCTTTCAAATGATTGGTAACGCTTCGTATTTTGGCAGTGGTTTCTTGCAAATCGAACAATGTTCTGCCGCAACTAGGACAACTGATATATTCTGTTTTAGAGATACGCACCCTCGTTGCTTGAAGGATGGTAAACGCCGTAGAATTTATAAACTGTTCGGGCGAAGTATTACTGGTATAAGTTCTACCCTCCGTGTTCTGTAAACCAGCAGCCTGTAGCCTGTAAGCTTCTTCACTCATTCCCAAGCAAATACCATCTCCAAAACCATCCAATAACAAAGCACCAGCTTCTGTAGCATAATGAATCAAATGTTCATCGGCAGTTTGCCAATTGCTACCCACAATTAGGATTACAGGGTTTTCAATGCCATTATCCTTCAACTCCATTACCATACGGCGCACACTTTGCATGGCATTTTTATTGGTAGAAGATAGACATAGCACAGCAGTCTTATCAGTCTTTATCTTGGCTAATAAACTTTCCAATGAAGGTTGACTAACATTCTCTGAGAAACAATCAATCATCACAAAGTTTAGTTCTGATGATTTCTCAATGCTTGCATCCAGGTATTTATTACCATCGTAAATCGGGAAGAGCTTGGTTTTATCCTCAGCATTTTGCCAAGTAGCATAATTACTTATCACCTTCAATGTACCCGGCAAAGCAAAATCCACTGTTTTATCAGCAGTAAAAATATAATCCGCCGCACCATCACTGATGTTCCATTTATCGCTTACTTCATTATAAGTATAACCCACACTTTGCAAACTTTCTGGGGTAATAGTTTCCAGTTTACTAAGGTCTGCAACTACCACTGGCACATGATGCCCACCAATATTGTCAATAGCAAAAGTCTTTCTTCTAGAATAAGAAAATGGGTTGTAAGGAACCTTCTCAATAAGAGGAACCAAGTTACTGGTTGCTGGTTGCTGGTTACTGGTAACTGGTAACCTGTAACCTGTATCTGTATAACGTTTCACCAAATCCCTACAAACTGGTATTTCCAATTCAGGATCTTCGGTTAAGCTTACACGTATCGTATCGCCAATACCATCTTCTAATAATGTTCCAATACCAACTGCACTCTTCACACGTCCATCTTCACCATCACCCGCTTCGGTAACGCCCAAATGCAAGGGATAACTTTCTCCAAACTCCGCATCCATCTGTTCAATCAACAATCTATAAGCCTGCACCATCACCTGCGTATTACTTGCCTTCATACTTAGGATGATGTTATGATAACTCTCGCCGCGAGCAATCCGTAAAAACTCCATTGCACTTTCCACCATGCCCATCGGCGTATCGCCATATCGGCTCATAATTCGGTCGCTTAAGCTTCCGTGATTGGTACCAATGCGCATGGCAGTGCCATATTCCCTACAAATCTTCACCAACGGCGTAAACCTTTCCCGTATTCTATCAATCTCCTCAGCATATTCCGCATCGGTATAATCTATTTGTTCAAACTTCTTTTTATCAACGTAATTACCTGGGTTCACCCGCACTTTCTCTACAATTCTGGCAGCTATTTCGGCAGCGTTTGGCGTAAAATGAATATCGGCAATCAAAGGCGTATTGTAACCACGCTTGCGCAGTTCATTCTTTATATTCAATAAGTTCTCCGCTTCCTTTTTACTAGGGGCAGTAATGCGCACCAACTCCGAGCCCGCTTCTATGCAACGAATGGTTTGCTCCACTGTTGCCAATGTATCCATCGTGTCGGTGGTGGTCATTGTTTGCACACGAATGGGGTGACCATTGCCAAGCAACAGATCGCCAATTTTTACTTCTTTCGTAATTAAACGGTTGTATTCGGTAAGAGAATTACAATAAAGCTGCATAATATTTTGCTGCGCCCGATGATAGGCTGATTATTAAAAGTACAATAGCTGCAAATAAACAACGTTTTTTGGAGTAAACGGTTTAGACGAGACGATAAGACCAACTAAGCAGTACATCAGAATTGGGTTAAATTTTTATTTAAGAGATTCAACATAAAAACAGAACCATTCTCGTTATGAATAAACAAATTGTCGCATTTTAATACAAGCGAATCAATATAACAATCTTGTACATCCGTTTCCAAATTCATATCGTAAGATATTCTGTAAATTTTTTTCTTCCAAATGACGGAATCGTTTGACAAGTCCTTAGCTATTATAAATCCGATACATCCGACTGAATCCTCAAAGTCTTTATCATATAAAGGTGCACTGTATTCAATATTATTGTGAATTAAAGGCTGAACGTCTTTTGGCATACCTCTTTTTGCATAGTAAAACTTAAACCCATTATTATCAGCTGATACAAATGGATTTAAGTCACATTCAGGATTTTTACTTTTATCAGCGCAGCTAATAGTAAATAGAATCCAAATAGAAATTATTAAAGTCCTTTGTATCATTTCATTTATTTATAATTATAGATAATCTTCCCTCCCAAACTACCATTCCTTGTTTTCTCACTACAGTATAAGGAAGGCTTTATAATGAAGGCTTCGCTAAAAGTGAAACCTTCATTATAAACGAATACATTCACCCCTCTTTGCCAATTCCTAATTACTCACCATTTCTTGTTTTGATTCTACCCAATTAATTATTTTCTCTGCCTCCTTCAATCCCTCACTAGCTATCACAGCACTCAAATCGCCATCGTATCCCATCCCTAGATGTAAAATTTCATAGGCATTCAAAAAACTGTTAAGTATCTTTTTGTCTGTTTTAGCTAGTTGTTCCTGATACCATTCTACCTTTTTTCTGCCTTTTTTCTTCACCCCAAAATAACCATCTAGTGCCACTAAAATCGCTAAATAGGCTGTATGCCCTGCCATTCGAACATATTTTCTATCATTATAACGGCTATCTTCCTTCTTTGCTTTATCCCTCAGAATTTCCTTTGCATTGTTGATATATCGATGTGCTTCTGAAATATTTTCCATTTTGTAAATATACTTTTATTAGCCCCCTTCAATAAAAAAAGGTCAAAAACATTCAGTTTCTCAACCTCCTGCTTTCAACCTCTTTAGTAATTTCCCTTCAACTAATAAATAACCACTAACCACTAATCGCTAACCACTATGCTTGCACATTAGCCGAAAACACAGGGCTCCAATTGCCTTTTTCGTTGCGGCTATTCACCCAGCGTATCCAGTAATACACTAATTTTCCAGCATCTGCTCCCAAAAAATTAGTAGCAAAAACTGCATTACTTGTGGCACCAATGTACATTAATTCACTCGCTTCCACAGGTGTAGTGCCGCCTATTTTTTGCCACACTTCGCAAGCACTTGTGCCGTGCGGATGGGCATGTTTGTTAGATACACTGTCCAAAAGGGTTATCACATGATGCAATCTTGCTCCACCATTTACCTGCCCAATCGGTGTACTTACAGGCATCGGAACATGCGGATGCGAACCACCCACTACCGGAATATTGAAAGTATCCCTATCTACAGCCGTTAACACACTATCAGGCATATCGGCATAAATGCCCCTCAAAATCACCTTCATTTTCGCTTCCACCAAATCTTTTGTAGCCACATTGGTATGTGTTTGGGTGGCGGCTGTGGTGGCCAATGGATAATCAACAACCCATAGGGCGTACTCATCTGTCAACAATGTTTTATTGGCAGGCGTAATTAATAGACGCGCAAAATTTAGTCCAATATAAGCTACTACTACTTGAAAATACAGACTCAATGTTGCTTCTTTATCTGAAAAATGTGCCATTATTTAGTTGATTTAATTGTTTATAAACAGGCTTCGCAATTGTAGCTAACCTCTGAAATCCTTTTGCATAAAGCATTGTAGCTTTTTAACCCTCATTTCTATCTCCCAAAACACCCAATAATTCACGTGAGCGGAAGATAAGTTCACCTGAGTCATGACGTGACTCAGGTGAGTCAGCGTATGACTCACTTGAGCCGTGTCATGACTCAAGCTTGTTACACCATGACTCAGTTGAACTTATCTTCCGCTCACCTGAGTCGCATCACGACTCAAGTGAGTCATGAGCTGACTCAGGTGAGGGATTTGCCCAAAAACTACGGTGGTTCCACCAAACCGGTGGCAAAAAACAATTTGAGAGCTGAAGGAAAAGTAGTTTTATCTAATGGTAGCGATGTGTTGTGCAAAAAGGTGGAAAGATGGCTACGGCAAGCTATTTTGGAAACGAAGTAGTGTAGGTGTGGCGTTAAAGAAAGGAAAATAGGTATGAAAATCAGAAAAACAAAGCGAAGTGTGGTGTGCGGACAAAAACCCGTCCACCAATAAATGGGTGGTGGTGTGGAAGCTATTTGTGGTATTTTTTTGCGGTGAAACATAATTTAGCAATACTACAGAATGCATTATTGGCAGGGCAATAAGGTTGTACACATTGCTGCAAATGCCAAGAACTGAGATGTGAGATATGAAGTACGAGTCGGTGCAATTAAGGTATTAGTAAAAATAAACCTCACATTTTACTCTACACCTATGCTTTCTTTTTTTATTCTCCATCTTAGTGGAACAACATTGCGGTTTTTGCGGTTAAAAAAACCTCCATAGTTCAATTACAGTAGATGAGTTTATATGTAGAAACATTACCTACAACCCTATTACTTAAAACTTATTTAAACAATAGCTTATAAATATCCATTTGATCGATGGAAATCATCTCACCAGGCTGTAACGCATCGAGGGATAGATTCTCCATTCGATGCCTTACCAATCGCAAAGTAGGATACCCAACCGATGCCGTCATCTTGCGGACTTGCCTGTTTTTTCCTTCTTTCAAAATTAGTTGTAGCCACGGCGCAGGTATCTCTTTTCGAAAACGAATGGGCGGGTTTCTATCTGGCACAACGGGCGGTTTGGCAAAAAGCATTGCCTTACATGGTTTGGTGCGGTATTGTTTGCCATCAATATTTATGGAAGTTCCTTTTTGCAATTTTGCAACGGCTTCGGGTGTTATGGCCCCATCTACCTGCACCCAATATTCTCTTTCATGGGCAAACAGCGGATTCAGCAGCCGATTATTCAACTGTTTATCATTGGTTAAAATTAATAAACCCTCACTATCATAGTCTAATCTTCCCACCGGATAAACGTCTTTAGGTACATCAAAATAGTCGGCAAGAGTCTGCTTTCCCTCCATCGCCGAAAATTGCGAAAGCACCAAATAGGGTTTGTAGATGATGAAATAATCCATTATAATGGTTGGTTATTAGTTGTTAGTTATTAGTGGTTAGAGGCAGTCTAACAACTAACCACTAATAACTAACAACTAAGCTTCGAATCTTTTTGCGACTACTTCCCAGTTTACGATGCTCCAGAAAGCGTTGATGTAATCGGGGCGTTTGTTTTGATATTTTAAATAATAAGCATGTTCCCAAACATCCAATCCTAATAGTGGCGTGCCTTTTAGCTCACTCACATCCATCAATGGATTATCCTGATTGGCCGTTGAACCGATTACTAATTTATTGTTTTTATCTAATACTAACCATGCCCAACCACTACCAAAACGTGTTTTGCCAGCATCAGCAAACTTGGTTTTGAAAGTATCGAATGAGCCAAAATCTTTTTCTATCTGAGCTAACAACTTGCCTTCTGGTTTTTGAGAAGACTTAGGCGTAAGGCTCTGCCAAAACAATTCGTGGTTAAAATGACCACCACCATTATTGCGCATCTTGGTAGAATACTTTGAAATATTGCCCATCAAGCTTTCTAATGAAACGGAATTAGTATCCACCTTTTCGGCAATAACTGCTTCGCCGAGGTTTTTGGCATAAGCAGCAGCGTGCTTGGTGTAATGAATTTCCATGGTTGTTGCATCGATAGCAATTTCCAAATCAGCATATCCATACAACAACGGACGCTGTTTGTAGGGGATAGAACTACTGTTTTTTTCGCCAAACTTATTGGCAAAAGAAGGCAAAACGGTAGCAGATAAAGCTATGGCCGCAGTTGTTTTTGCAGCATCAGTAATGAACGCCCTGCGACTTGTGTTTTTCGTTGTCATTTTATTTAAATTTATTTTATTCTTTTTTTCCACAAAGTCTGAAATTAGTGACCTCATGTTTCCAACTTATTTTATTTACCCGGAGAATCAATTTGTCACTAATTGCACTAATAAAAAAAATAAAAAACATTAGCGTTTATATGTGCTATTTGTGGCAAATGAACTTTATCAACCTCTTTTTAAAAGTAGTTGTAAAGTAGCCCACAAAGATTTCATACCAAGAACACTAAGATTAACAGGGAATAACAGCTAGAACTTAGTGTTCCTTGTGGTTATTTCTTCGATGGTAATGAAAAACGAAAGGTAATAACAAATTTTTTCAGCTTTGAAAAAATTCGGTAATACGCCTCCTGATTAAACAATTGTGAATCGTCCATTGCCTTATAGGTAAGAAAAATTCCCACCGGAATCAAAATAATAGTTGAAAGCCACATGCCCATAAACACACTTAGCACACCCTCGTGCGCTAACCGTTCTCCAAAAGTGTTTAGCAAATGGAACACAACAAAAAAGCCAATGGCAAAAACCAATGGTGCGCCCAAACCACCCTTTCGGATAATGGCACCTAATGGTGCACCAATTAAAAACAATACTAAACAAGCCACAGACAACGTGAACTTTCTGTGCCACTCAATTTTGTGCGCCCCAAGAATTTCTATTTTATGTTTCTGATCTTCATTGATGAGCGAAATGCTGTTTTTAACATTATTTATCTGGGCAATACTTCTTTCAAAAACAAATCTTTTAATAGAATCTGGTATCTGCGCATCGAAAGTTCTTTTAGATTTTATTGGCGTCGATTTAACCCAACCTGTATCTGCATATTTGGTGAAATCAAAATAGGGATGCACTTCAGTGATAAATCTTTTCACATAAAAACTATCCTCTTTATGCAAAGAATCTATCATTGTATTCAGTTGCCGAATACTCAGCATTTTCGGGTCGTACTTAAAAGCACTATCACTGGTTTTGTTCATGCCAAAGCTTTTAAGGTCGAACATTTTCGAATATCGCTTAAAGCCAAGACGCACAAATTCAGTGTTGGCATTCATGTGCATTCCTTTTTCGGTATAGCGAACGCCATTGTTTAGCACAAACTCCAAAAATTGTTTGTCGGGCGTAACACGCATAATACCATCCTGAGCAATAAGCAGGTTATCTTGAAGGTTATAGTTTTTTTCGTAGATCACAATATCATGAATTGTGCTATCATCAGGGTCTTTTTTGCCTAGTTTAATTACATAGCCTTCTATTTTATCATAGAAAACGCCCTCTTTTATATCGAATGAAGGTTTAGAAACAATGATGTTATACTTGATGGTGGCTAGCCTGAGCTGGGCAATGGGAATGATATTGTTTGAAAAAAGAAATGCCACACCACTAATAAACATCGTAACGATGAGTAATGGCTGCATAAAACGCAGTAATGGAATGCCAGCAGATTTGATGGCAACTATCTCAAATGTTTCGCCCAGATTTCCAAAAGTCATTATAGATGAAAGCAAAAGGGCAATGGGCAAAGCAAGCGGAATTACGTTAGCAGCCACATACACAATCAGTTGCATAATAACCATAAAATCGAGCCCCTTTCCTACTAAGTCATCAATGTAGAGCCAAAAGAATTGCATGATTAATACAAATAGCGCAATAAGAAACGTTGCCAAGAATGGACCTATGAACGACTTGACAATTAAAATATCTAATTTCTTTATCACCTGCTATCTAATGAATGAACGTGCCAAAAGTAAAGCTTTCGAAGGCACAAAAAATGTTACTTCTTGAGCGTATTTATTACAAACAAGCATGAAGCATTATATTTGACCCCTTAATAAAAGATTCATTATATGAAATTATTAGAAAATAAGGTTGCCATAGTAACAGGTGCGGCTAGAGGAATTGGTGAAGCTATTGCTTTAAAATTGGCAGAACAAGGAGCTTCTATTGCCTTTACTTATGTTAGTGATAGTAGTGCAGAAAAAGCAGCATCTCTAGTAGATAAGTTGCAGGAGTTGGGCGTAAAGGCAAAAGCTTACAAGAGTAATGCGGCTGTTTTTACGGAAGCAGAGTCTTTTGTAAACGATGTATTGGCCGAGTTTGGTAAAATTGATATTTGTGTAAACAATGCAGGCATTAGTAAAGACAACCTTTTACTCCGTATGACCGAACAACAATGGGATGAAGTAATTGATGTTAACTTGAAGAGTGTTTTTAACATAACCAAGCAAGTTATTAAACCAATGATGAAGGCAAAAGCAGGAACAATAATCAATATGAGTTCTATTATTGGTATTCGTGGCAATGCGGGTCAGAGTAGTTATGCAGCAAGCAAAGCGGGTATAATAGGTTTCACAAAATCTATAGCTGCCGAATTAGGAAGCCGCAATATTCGTTGCAATGCCATTGCGCCAGGATTCGTGGAAACTGATATGACGCATTATTTGCAGGACGGTGCAGGTGCTGCCGACTTTTTAAAGAAGATTCCTTTGGGACGTTTTGGTAAAGCAGAAGAAATAGCAAATACTACTTTATTCTTAGCCAGCGATTTAAGTAGTTACTTTACTGGTCAAGTATTGAGTGCTTGTGGAGGTTTGAATATTTAGTTTTGAGAAAAAATAACCGCAAAGCAACCAGAGCCTTTTCCACATAGAGCTGCAGAGAGGAGCGTCTTAATCATTATAAAACAGGTTTTATAATAAGAACGCAGAGGTGGTGTGTACTAAACTATACGGCTTTCTTGAGTCATAAAAAAAGAGCAGGGAATAATTCTCTGCTCTTTTTTTATGTGGATTAAAATTCTTTGCTATATCAACTAAAAATTAGCCTTGAATCTACCAGTAATTGTACGTGGATTGGTATTAGTAAGAGGATAAGTGAGGTTTAAAACTTTAGAACTATAGGTTCCTGTAACATAAATTTTTCCAATAGTTTCAATAGTAATTGATGTTGGATATACACTAGTTGATTGATAAGTTATTCCATTTGCCTGAAAGGTTCCAAGAACATTTGAACTGGCTGAATAAGTAGTTTGAGAAACTGTATTATTTGAATTAACAAGAAGAAGCAGGTAATTTGTAGATTTTGGGACATTGCTAATACTCGATATATTTTTAACTACCGAACTATCAGTGGCATCTGTATTGATAATAATCAAACTGTCATTACTATAATCGGATGCATAAAATGCTTTAGATACTCCATTTAATAGTATTGCTGCGGAATCATTAACCGTAATGTTTGGATTAGGATTCGAAGACACTGTATTTGTTGTTTTTGTGCAAGCAACCACTCCAAGCAAGAAAGCAGAAGTGAGCAATAGTGTTAATTTACTTTTCATATTTTTTATTTTGTAGCTGCGAAGTAAACGATTTTAGATTGATTTAATGGTTGTTATTATTCCTTCAAAGCTTATGTATTTATTTCCTTTCTAACATTTTTTATAGCTTCAAACGATGCCGTAACTTATTTTCGTTGTTATGAACCTACTAGAAGTAATTGGGATAGAGAAAAATGAAGTGCGTGGCAATGGATTAGTCGACATAAATTTTACCCAGAAAAGATTCGAAAAAATAGCCATAGCTGGAGAAACAGGCTCAGGAAAAAGCACATTATTAAAAATTATTGCAGGATTAATTCAACCTGATGCTGGAAACACTTTTTTTGAAGGCACTAGGGTTAAAGGTCCCAACGAAGAACTGATTCCGGGACATAAAGGCATTGCCTATCTGGTTCAAAACTTCGACATTCCACATTTTCTCACAGTGGAACAAGTACTTATTTATGCTAATCCTCTTTCGGATGCAGACGCAGAGAAAGACCCTTTTGCACAATCATTATATAAAACCTGCCGAATAACGCATCTTCTTAAACGCCGTACTGATCAACTTTCAGGAGGTGAAAAGCAACGAGTGGCTTTAACTAGGTTATTAATTACGCAGCCCAAACTTCTTTTACTTGACGAGCCTTTTTCGAACCTCGACATGATTCATAAAAACATTTTGAAAGAAGTAATTGCCGAAATAAGCGACAAATTACAAACAACTTGCCTCTTGGTTTCTCACGACCCAATGGATACGCTTTCATGGGCTGACAACATTATCGTGATGAAGGAAGGCAAAATTGTTCAGAAAGGTACACCAGAAGATATTTACAAAAAACCAGACAATGAATATGTGGCTGGGTTGTTTGGCAAGTATAATTTGTTGCCACCACCGTTGTCTAAACTATTGTTAGGGTCAAAATATAAATCGAGCGATAAGGAAGGCCTTTTTATTAGGCCAGAACATTTAATTGTCACTAAGTCCGAAAAAGATTTATCTATAAAAGGGATTGTTTACCAAAATTTCTTTTACGGAAGCTATTCTGAGTTAGCCATTCGTGTTGAAAAAGGATTAATCATTACTGTAAAAACCACTCATTCGCATTCTTTTGAGCGTGGTCATGTGGTTTTTATCTCATTATCGCAATAAGGGTTTACCTAACGGTTCTGTCTTTCCATTTGTATGTGCCAAACATGCCAAAAAATCCTGCGGCACAGGTGTAAACTATGTGCGGAATTTGCAGAATCACACTTTTCCAATGAAGTTCAATGGAAAAGAATTTGGCAATATGAACGGCAAAGCTTGCTTCAATAGCGGTTTTTAGTATTAATAGCATCAACCAATATAAAAAAAGTGGATGATAGATAATAGCTAGAAAAGGTAAAACTAAAAAACCCACATTCAATAGCAACACAAACCAAAGCACCACTTTAACGCTTACGTCTTTGTATTTTGTTGCCTTACTAGCCCACCTAATCCGCTGGTTTAAAAACCCAGCAACAGTCAGCATGGGTTCGGTTCTAATGATGGCTTCCGGACTAAGCACATAGCCCATCTTTTTGGGATAAGCTTCTTTAATCTTGTTCATTAATAGCATGTCATCACCACTAGCAATGTTGTCAATGTCTTTAAAACCATTTACCGCATAAAAAGCTTCTTTTTTATACGCCAAATTTGCGCCATTACACATAGCATGTAAGCCTACCGAAACCGAAGCGGCTGTAATGCCTTGCAAAGCCATAAAATCTATGCACTGAAAAGATTGAAGCATACTGCCATCATTGGTAAAAGCAACAGGCGCACCCACAAAAACAGGATCTTTCTCCTGAATGTAGGCATCAATAGTTTTCAACCAATTCTTTTCGGCTATGCAATCAGCATCTGTAGTCACAATCCACTCATGAGTCGCCATGCCTATGCCCGTTTCAATAGCTTTCTTTTTATACGCATTCAATTTTTTTCCATCCAATACTTTTGATAGCTCAACGATGTGTATGTTGGAATAAGTAAGTCCATATTCCCTTACAATCATAGGAGTGGCATCAATAGAAAAGTCATCAATCACAAATACTTCCCATAAGCTAGCGGGATAATTTTGTTGGATAATAGATTGAAGTAGGTTACCAATGTTATCAGCTTCATTGCGGGCAGGAATAATGATACTAAATGTGGTCTTGGCAGAAAGTTCTTGGTTCAGAATGAAAGGTTTTAATTGGATGAACCAATGCCTATAAACAAGCATGATAGCGGCATAAACCACAAACAATAGCGAAACAATGCCTATAATTACATACATAAAGCACAAAGAAACAACTAACCATCTAATTATATTTGTCAATACCTTAAAAAGATATATTTATTTGACGCAGATAAAGGATGGCAAGTTTTTATATTTGCACCCCTTACCGTTAATCCTTCGTTGAAAAGAAGGTGTTTTTTTGTTGAAAGGATAAATTTTTATTAGATGTTCAATTCATTAAGTGATAAGTTAGAAACCGCGTTTAAGAACCTGAAGGGTCAGGGACGCATCAACGACCTCAACGTTTCTAATACCATTAAAGACATTCGCAGGGCTTTGATTGATGCCGATGTGAACTTTAAAATTGCCAAAGAGTTTACAGATAAGGTGAAAGAAAAGGCTGCTGGCGAAAAAGTAATCAATGCAATTAGCCCTGGGCAATTGATGGTTAAGATTGTGAAAGACGAACTTACCGAATTGATGGGTGGCAAGGAAGCTCCTTTTAACATTACGGGCAATCCTGCCATCATTTTGATTGCTGGATTGCAGGGTAGTGGTAAAACAACTTTTACTGGTAAGTTGGCCAATTATCTAAAAACCAAAAAAGGCAAGAGTCCGTTATTGGTTGCGGCGGATGTTTATCGTCCGGCGGCAATTGATCAGTTAACGGTGTTGGCGGGGCAGATAGGTGTTCCAATTTATGCTGAAAGGGAAAGTAAAGATGTGGTCACCATTGCATTGAACGCCATAAAAGAGGCTCGATCCACTAATAAAAATGTGGTAATTATAGATACTGCTGGTCGTTTGGCTGTTGATGAGGTAATGATGACCGAGGTTGCCAACATTAAAGCTGCTGTGAATCCTACCGAAATATTATTTGTTGTAGATGCAATGACAGGGCAAGATGCAGTAAACACTGCCAAAGCATTTAATGACCGTTTAGATTTTGATGGCGTAGTACTTACAAAATTGGATGGTGACACAAGAGGTGGTGCAGCGTTAACCATTAAATACACTGTGAATAAACCAATCAAGTTTATGAGCAGTGGCGAGAAGATGGATACGTTGGATATTTTTTATCCTGAACGTATGGCTCAACGTATCCTTGGCATGGGAGACATAACGAGTTTGGTTGAAAGAGCACAAGAACAATTTGATGAAGCCCAATCGAAGAGGTTAGAATCTAAGATTAGAAAGAACCAGTTTGATTTCCAAGACTTTTTAGACCAACTTCAGCAAATTAAGAAGATGGGAAACATTAAAGATTTGGTGGGAATGATTCCTGGTGTTGGCAAAGCCATTAAAGATGTGGATATTGATAATGATAGCTTCAAAGGTTTTGAAAGTATGATTTTCAGTATGACCCCAAAAGAAAGGGCTAATCCAGATTTAATTAATCAAAGCAGAAAAATGCGGATTGCAAAAGGCTGTGGAAAGAATATTGCCGAAGTTAATGCCTTCATTAAGCAGTTTGAACAAATGAAAAGTATGATGGCCATGATGAATAAGAGTGGCGGCATGATGCCAAAGATGCCTCCAATGATGCCTAAGTTTAGACGATAGGGCTTTTGTTATTTTAAGTATTAAGATTAGGTTTTACGTTATAAGTTACTTGTTTTAGATTATAAAAGAGGGTGAAAGCAGTAAGCCTTCACCCTCTTTTTTTTGGATAATGAAGACACAAAGGTTTATTGTTCTTTTAAAATTGAATCTTGGCGGCTTCAGTAAAAAATAGAAAATTATAATGATACAAGCAGTGGTTTACGGTAGGGTCTCTATAAATATTCAATCCCATATAATGTCAAAAAATCTCGAAGAAGGAAAATAAAAAAGGGTTTCAAGCAATTGAAACCCTTTGTCTGTAAAGTGTGGGCCCACCAGGGCATGATCCTGGGACCCCCTGATTATGAGTCAGGTGCTCTAACCAACTGAGCTATAGGCCCGGACTGAAAAGTATTCCCTCCCAGCTTTTTTCGGACTGCAAATATAGATGTTTGATTATACTAACCAAATGGCAGAATAATATTTTTTAATTTATCTTATTTTTTTTCCGCATTTTACCAGTAAAAAACAGCAAGTAAAGCATTTAGTCTGACGAAAACAACATTCGACCTTTTTTGTAGGAATGGCCAAAATAAAAACTCGACTCTAAATATTGAAGAATGAAAGGTTAACTATCGTAAAATGAAAGGAAAGGAAAATGATGACATAACTAGCAAAAAAAGTTGGGTAAACAATATTATTGCACACTAATAATATATTTGTGACTAAATTAGTTATTGCACTATACGGTTGATGAGATGCATAACAAAGTGAAGGAATCAATAAATAGTTATTGCTAATGAATTTTAAAGTATTGGCGTTTGGAAAAATTAATCCCCACCACTTATGATTAGAAATAATATTTTAATTTTTATCTTAGTGTCAATATTAAACAGTCCTTCGCTTTTTGCTCAACAGACTAAAGGATTTGATTATTATTACCAATCTGGTATTCACCTCTTATCATTAAGAGACTCTTCAAAGCACGCAATAGCCATGTTTGATAGTGCCATCAAAATAAATCCAAAAGAGGCAGAGGCTTACAAGGAACGGGGCAATGCCAAAATAAATTGTGGACTACCTGTCGAAGGCATAAAAGATTTTGACAGTGCTATTTTAATGGCTGATAATAAGGATAAAATAAAATACTTAGAATTTAAAGAGGAGAAACTTACTGACGGAAAATTTATTCCAGTAATGAATCGCTTGGTAAATAACAACAATGGAGACTTGTTTCCCAATGGAGAAAAAAAACTTAATGGTTTCAACATAATTCACCCATCTGTTAGCGTTAAAAAGTATTTCACGAAGGAACAGATAAAGGATGTATTTGATGAAGCAATAAAACTATTTCCCGACACAGACATTGTATATATAGACAGATCAAATTATTTTCATAAGAACAAAGATTTTGCAAGTGCCATTAAAGACATAAAGAAAGCTATACATTTAAAAAGCAATCCCAAAAATTATATGCTATTAGCTTGCACTATGTACAACTCTGGCGAATATTCGGATAGAAAAATTGAAAATATACTCAATCAATGTATTAAGAAGAACCCTACTGATTGGTATAGTTATAACTACAGAGCCATGTTGTTTTCTTTTAGGAACTTACCACAAAAAGCGATAAAGGACTATGACAAAGCCATTGAAATATATCCCAATGCTGCTAGTTACTACAATAGAGCAGAAGCAAAAAAGTTATTGAAACAAAAATACTCAGACCAAGATATTCAAGCCGATTATAGCAATGCAATGCTTTACAAGGACAAATAATAATATTTGCGAGTTATAACTCATGACATTATATTTCCATCTCTCATATGAATAGTACGGTCGCTCATGGCAGCAAGATCCTCATTGTGTGTAACTATTAAAAATGTTTGTTGCAAAGTATTTCTCAATTCCAAAAAAAGGTGGTGTAAGGCTGCTGCATTTGCACTATCAAGATTACCTGTTGGTTCATCTGCAAACACAATACTAGGATTGTTTATGAGTGCCCTTGCTACTGCAACACGTTGTTGTTCGCCACCACTCATCTCATTTGGTTTATTTTCTATCCGATGCCCCAAACCCAAAAGGTCTAATAATTTTACTGCTTCATCTCTCACTTGTTTTTTACTTTTGCCGGCTATCCAGCCAGGAATACAAACATTTTCTATTGCATTAAATTCTGGAAGTAAATGATGAAACTGAAATACAAAACCAATATTTCTATTTCTAAAATTGGCCAACTTTCTTCCTTTAAGGGAATGAACAGCTATATCATTCATCATTATTGAGCCAGCATCAGGCGTATCTAGAGAGCCAAGGATGTGCAACAATGTACTTTTTCCCGCACCGGAACTACCCACTATCGATACAATTTCACCTTTTTCAACACCTATATCCACTCCTTTCAATACTGAAAGAGAACCATAACTTTTTATGATGCCTTTTGCTTGTAACATGTTGCAAACTTAATAGAGACGGTTGACAATCTGAATATAAACAAAACATGAAATGTAATCTTGCCTCTTTTAATTGACATTTCGATATGATTCTTTCACGTTAATAATTGAACTAGATTTGCTCAACAAATTCATCCCTATTAATTTAATGAATATGCTTTTAAAAACTCATCCACTACACAGATTATTATTAAGTTTAGCAATGGCAATCATTCTCCATTTTTCTATTATTAGTTTTCATTTTACCGCTGTATTGCATATTATGGTTCTTTGGGATGTGTTTGCTCTCACAATGGTTGCCTCTAGTTGGTTAATAATTTTTACACGTACTCCACAAGAAATAAGACATCTTGCCAAAAATGAAGATGGAAGCTTATTATATGTTTACACAATAATACTCACAGCTTCCTTTGCAAGTATGATAGCTGTTTTAATGCTGATGATTACACACGAATCGGGGGGAATTTCTAAAATTGTTTATTTACCACTTTCTATCGGAGGACTAATGCTTTCGTGGGTTTTGGTTCATACTACTTTTACGTTCCATTATGCAAGGGTTTATTATGGCAATGACGAGAAAGATAATTCCCAACACAAGGGTGGTCTTGACTTCCCTAATGAGAAATGCCCTGACTACGTGGACTTTGCTTATTATGCTTTTGTTATAGGTATGACATTTCAGGTGTCTGATGTGGAAACAAGAACACGCAAACTTAGGCGCATCACATTATTTCATAGTTTACTATCGTTTAGCCTAAATACGTTTGTTATTGCATTGACCATCAATTTGATTGCTAGCCTAAAAGCATAACATTCTATTTTTTTCAACCGAAGACTTTTTACTCTCGAATTTATAATTTCTATTCTTCTCTACACACTTTCAGACTGGAACAAAGCAGGTATTGTTTTAAGTATCAACCGAATATCATTAGCAAAACTGTGATTTTCTGCATATTTATTATCTAGCATCAATCGTTCATCTTCACTCATTTCTCCTTTACCACGTTTTTCCACTTGCCATAAACCTGTAATTCCAGCAGGAGCCATAAAACGGAGAGAGTATCTATCTGTGGTCAATTTCTCTGCCTCATACAATGGCAATGGTCTGTTGCCCACAATACTCATATCTCCTATCAAAACATTCCAAAGCTGTGGCAATTCATCAATACTAGTATTTCGAAGAACTTTACCTACTTTAGTTATACGTGGGTCATCTTTTAATTTAAAGAAAGCAGAACCAGCATTTGCTTTCTTAAACTCACTAAAACTCTTTTCGCACCATTGGTTATCATCAGCAAAAAAAGGCTTCTGACATTTTGTTCCTGCCCTCAAGCATTCTTCACACAATAGTAGGGCATCAATTTCTGAGGTTGTTTCTTCTTCTATTTCATCTGAAGTTGAAGCATATTGGTTTAAGTGTTGTAAGTCTTTCAATCGTTTATCAGCATTTACAAACATTGACCTAAACTTATAAAATTTAAAAATTTTATATCCCGTTCCTACTCGAAGTGAATAGTAAAAAACAGGCCCCTTAGATTCTAGTTTTAAAAGTATTATTACAATCAATATAACTGGAGATAATGCTAATAATGCAAAACTTGCAAATGTTACGTCAAAAACTCTTTTTATAAGCGGTGTTTTAAAAACAGTTACTTTATTAATTTTCTCTGTTTTATGGAGCGACGTCCAACTATCCATTAAAAAATTAACCCTTGTTTCCAACACTTTAGGCTTGACAGGAATTCTGAACACATCTGCCACTCCGAATTTCAAAGCTACTCCCAATGGACTGCCTGCAAGGTTTCTTGTAACAATAAAATAAGGAACATTATCAAAATGTTTGTTTTGAAGTGTTTGCAAAAGCGTAACGCCATTAGGGCCAAGAATTTCACTTTCTACCAATACTGCTTTTACATTCAATTTCTCCCTTTCCCAAGTTGAAAAGAATTCAATACCTGTAGAAAATGTTCGTAATTGGCAACCTTTAAAGTTACAAGACCTTATTACTTCGATGTTTTCTTTATGAAAAGCTATCAATGCAATATATGCTATGCCATTTTCGTGGGTACTACTCATACGATTATTAAATAGTTGAAATTTTTCCTGTTCTTCTCAAAATTGCATTTAACCTAGCCATTAATTCTCTAGGATTAAACGGCTTAACTAAATAATCATCAGCTCCGCCCTCCAAACACTTAATTTTGGTATCTGTACTTTCTTCACCAGATAAAACGATGACAGGAATGGAGCTAAAAAAACCACTAGCTCTCAATTGATCTAACATATCAAAACCACTCATCCTAGGTGTGTTCAAATCTGAAATAATTATATCCACAATATGCCCTTCATGCAAATATGCCATTGCTTCAAAGCAGTCTTCAAAAATTGTCACTTTAAACTTAGTATTCAAATGATGACTTAAAACCAATTGCATAGGTTTATTATCTTCTATAACCATTACTTTTAACGCCGTATTAGATTCTTGAGGAGTAGTCATCTTATTTCACTTTAAGGGTTATTTAGTAGCAGGTATTTAAAATCGATCAATAATGTTCCAAAAATATAAACTTTGCAACAGAATTCTATAATTATATTTTTGTAATACAACGAATTTTTAAAAAGAAACATATTTTTTACTAAAATTTAGACAATGAACATAACAAAAAAGTTACCCGAAAGGAAATGTATTGCATTAATTGCACATGATCACAAAAAAGAAGACATGGTTCAATGGGCTACACACAATAAGCAAATACTTTCTAAACATGAGTTGTACGCCACAGGAACCACAGGTAGACTGGTGGAAGAAGCCTTAGATAGACAGGTGAAAAAGTTTTTGAGTGGACCACTTGGTGGCGATCAGCAGATAGGAAGCCTGATTGCTACAGGTGATATTGATATAGTAATTTTCTTTTGGGACCCGATGGAAGCACAGCCACATGATACTGATGTAAAAGCATTGCTACGTTTATGTGCAGTTTGGAATATCCCGATGGCGTGCGATCGTTCTACTGCCGACTTTATTATTACTTCTCCATTTATGTACGAAGATTATGAAGCTATCATTCCTGATTATAATGCTTATTTGAAGAGGAATATTGTAAGTCAATAGTTAATCGTATTACCGTTTACCGTCAACCGAAGTTCCCGCACGGTTAACGGTAAACGGTAATACGGTAAACCTCAAAAAAACAGCCCCTTTGCTTTCACAATGCTTTCTGGTTTGCCTACATCTATCAATAAACTATCCGAATGATTGAAGCCTTCAATGGTGTGGTTGCAGCAAAGACTCATATAAACATCTATCAAAGAAAACTTTCCTTGTTGTTCAATTAGGTTGAATATTTTGGTATTAATAACGTGAATACCACTAAACGCTTTTGCCACTAAGGCTAGTTTCTGCGTTTCGGTATAACTAAGTACTGCCCCTTTTTCTTCTTGCGTAGCCGTATTTTTCCAGCCACATAGTTTATTAGTGGCATCAAAAAGTAAGTAACGGCTACTAGTTCTGTCGGTAATGGCTAGCGTTGCCAATGGATTATTTTCCTCATGTTTCTGTATCATTTTGGTTAGGGGCAAAGTAGTTAGCATATCTACATTCATCACCACAAAACTCTCTTCTTTGTCAAAATACCAAGCTGCCTTTTGCAATCCTCCTCCGGTTTCTAGAACAGCATCCGTTTCATCGGAAATAGAAATCTTACTCCCCCATCCATTATTTGTTTCTATGGCATTAATAATCTGATCCGGAAAATGGTGCACATTCACTATCAGTTCCGTAATGCCTTGTTGTTGCAGGTATTCCACATTTCTTTGAAGCAATGTTTTTCCATTCACCACTGCCAAAGCCTTTGGATGATGCAATGTAAAAGGTTGCAACCTCGTTCCTAATCCTGCTGCAAGAAGTAATGCTTTCATAAATTTAAGTTCAATGGTTTCAAGTTACTGGTTGCTAGTTACAGGTAACCAGAAACCAGTAACCTGTATCTTTCTTTACCTCACCCAGTTCTCCTGATTCGTATGCGATAAAACTACTTTTACCTTGTATTTATTGCGCAGATGCCTTGCTGTTTGTTCTGCCGCATAAACGCTTCTATGTTGACCGCCCGTACAGCCAAAGTTGATGGATAAATGTTCAAAATCACGCTCCAGATAATTCTCAATTGACACATCTATTAAGTCCCACACACTATTTAAAAATGTATTCATCTTTGTTCTTTGCTCCAAAAAGTCTTGCACAGGCTTATCTTCCCCACTCAGTTTCTTGTATTCATCAAACCTTCCTGGATTATAAATGGCACGCATATCAAACACATATCCCCCGCCCGATTCATTATCACACGCAGGAATACCCTTTCTGTAGCTAAAACTATTTATCACTACGGTCAATGGGGTAGTTTCAATTGCTTGGATTGGCGTAAACCTTTTTACAATTTCATCGCTAGTTATTTGTTGTAGCAATGCCTCAAACACAGGCATTTCCAATCCAATCGTTTTATTGTTTACAAAGAATTGTACATTCTTTAGAGCCAATGGAATGCTTGTTAAAAAGTGTGCCTTCCGCTCAAATAATCCCCTGAAGCCATACGCACCAAGCACTTGCAGCAAACGTATCAATACATATCCATTGTATTGGCTCACAAATGCCGGCCTATCCAGTTTCTTTTCCAGCAATGCCTCAACTTCATTCATGTAATATTCCAAGAGGCTATCTTTCCATTCGTTACTCAACTCTGCTTTTGCTTGCCAAAGCAGACTAGCCACATCATATTGCAACGCCCCTTTCATGCCGCCCTGATAGTCTATAAAATAAACTTCCTCGTCTTTAATCAGGATATTACGCCCCTGAAAATCGCGAAACATAAAATACTGATGCGCTGTTTGTCCCAGATAATTGCCCAATATTTCAAACTCATCCAGCAAAGCTTGTTTGTCATAAGGGATGTGGAGGGTATCTAGAAAGTAGTATTTAAAATAAAGCAAATCGCTGATGATGGCTTGCTTACCAAAAGCTTTTGCTGTGAGGCACCAATTATAATCGAAGTTTCTATCGCCCAAAACCTGCATCCTTACCAGTTGTTGCAGGCTTTTTTTATACAGGCCGTACACATAATCATCCTTTCCGTGCTGCGTTATCTTATCCAGCAAGCTTTCTGCCCCTTTGTCTTCCTGTATATAAATGGTGTGCTCCTCGTTTATACAATACACGGTAGGCACGGGCAAACCGGCCGCAATAAAATGATTGGTGAAGCTAAAAAAAGCATTATTCTCCTTCACATTCAGGTTGTAAGTGGCAATGTACGAAGCGGAGTTTGTGTAAATGCGGAAGTATTGCCTATCGCTACCACTTTGTGGCAGCATCTCCAAACGAGAGATGGTTTCGTGTTTATAACTGGTAAATAGTTGTTCAATAGCTGTTGTAATCAATTCCATTCGTCTGTTTAATTTAAAAAAACGAAAGTAACCCTATCTGATTATTGTTTTTGCATTATGGAGAATATGTGGGGAAAGTGGAGGGGAAGTTTTTATTGGTATCAGGCTTGGAGAGTAAATTTCTAATTAGTGAATAGCTTATTATTTTTTCAAATAAACCATAATCAAACCAACGGTAACTGCTACTTGTCCTATCCAAAAGATAAACATCCACTTAATCATTTCAGATTTTGTCTCTACTATTTTAACCTCTAAGCTAGCTATATCTTTTTTGGTTGCAAATAAATTGTGCATTTCGTTTCTTAATATTTCCATGTCTTTATTTTGCAACGATTGGTATGATTGTCCTTTTTCCTCTATAACTTCTTTGGCTTTTACTTCAAAGTATTCAATTACAGTAGCAGCTTCTTGCTCTGAGAACTTCGATTTGAATATTTCATAAACCTTTAATTCCAGAGTACTCATATATTTCTATTTGAAACGAAACTAACCATTTTTATTTATAAGTGTTTTTTAAATACTAAGTTAAGATCAATAGTCAGCAAAATATCAAAGCTATTTAACTACAATCCACAGTTTTTGCCATGGAATTCTTACGCCCATTCAATTCGTGACAATTGGATCAAATTCTATAATTCCTTTACTTGGCATTCTTTCAAACACCCATTTTAAATCCGAACAAATTGTATCTAAATTACATGATACTCCTTTCGTCCCAGAAAGACCCCAACAACCAGTAGGATAAGCTGTGTAAGATTTAATTTTTGCCCATGAAAAACTAGTCCGCAATCTTGTTAGTTTTAATAAATCCTCTTGGCTTATAATAATAGTACTCGAATCTGAGAATGGTCGATCATCAAAAGTTAGTTTACAATCTTTTAGAGTTAATTCTTGAGAAGAAGATTTCAATGATATAATGAGGAATAATAGTAGATAAACAAGGTATTTCATGTTGAGTGTTTAAAATGTTAGACTTTGCTTGAAGTTAATTTAATATCTACCGTCAATCAATTTTTTCTTCCTTAAAAATAAATACAATCAACCCAAATAACACCCCACTTCCTTCCCAAACCCTTCTAGGATTTCAAATCCTTCTGGGTTGTACAAAAATTTATTTCTTATCTAAATCCCAATAATCAAATCTACCAACCCCTAATCTATCCTCATCCTTATTCATGTAAACAATAAAAGCATCACCACCAGTTTCGTAATGCCAATCGCCAACCTCTAATATTTTCGAACTATCCTTTACTTCATAAGTATTTCCTTCCTTTAAGGTTAACGTACAATACTTACAATTGGGATAATGTTTTAAATGATAGGAGCCAACATATTCTAATTGTTGTTTCTTGTACCCATCTTTCATGCTCTTAAAGTAAAGAATAAAAAGTACTCCCGAAATTATAGAGACTAACAGATGAATAATCTTTTTTTTCTCAACAAAAAGAAATGCCAGTAGGTATATAATTGCACCAAAACCAAGAGCAAAATATATAAAATAAATAAAAAGCTCTGTAAATGCGCTTGAATTACCCATACCTAATTTTTTTATTATTCCTCTAATTTCTTCACCCACAAATCTACTTTCTTTCGCTATACTACCCCCGCAAACCCTCATAGAATTTCAAATCCTTTTGGGTTGTTCATCGCAAAACTGCCCTTTTGCACAAATAAACAGATAAGTCGGGTTATAAAAGGGATACAGTATGCGACAGAAGTTCAAACTTATGCCACGGAAGTTCAAGCTTTTGTCACGAAAGTTCAAGCTTTTGTCACGGAAGTTCAAGCTTTTGCGACGGAAGTTCAAGCTTATGTCACAGAAGTTCAAGCTTTTGCGGCGGAAGTTCAAGCTTTTGTCACGGAAGTTCAAGCTTTTGCGACGAAAGTTCAAGCTTTTGCGACGGAAGTTTAAACTTATACGATAAAAGTTCAAACTTTTGCCCTGAAGGATTTCAAATCCTATAAGGGTTGTGCATACCCCAAAGGCAATGCGCAAGCCTAGGTAAATTTTAGCGAGTGGAGTGGACTAGGTGGGGCATTTCATTTTTCTTCGTAGTCATTTTTCTTGCTTTAAACCTTTAAGGTAGTCTCGTTACAAGTAAATAACTTGTAATACTAATCTTTTAGATTGGCAGCAGAATCTAAAACCTTCGTTCACCACAATAAGAGGCTTTGTTGTAATGACTATCCACAGTGTATGTGGTATTTATGAGAGAAACCCTTTTATTAAAAAACATTAGTGGTTTTAAAATAGTTTAATTCTTCAACTTTCAATCAATACGCTTAAATCATTTTGTTAGAGACTGAATGATTTTGTTACAAAAGAAAAATATTTAGTTGCTATTTAAATACAGTCTATATTTTTACCCACATATACATTATTAACTAACTAACATTTGATAAGTAGAAGTTGCGAATGAAAAAGCTAATTATACCATTTTGCATATTAATTTTTTCGATGGGTTTATTTAGCTGCAAAGAAGAAATGGCAAAACAGACACTAGGATCGGACTATTACTTAATGGGTTATAAAGACAATCCTGCAAGTATCAGAATTGTGCATAGTGTGGGCGATAACTTTGAAGATGTTATTCTGGGCGAAATAGTGGATTATGACACTGACCCTTACTTTATTCTGATACATAGAAAAATAACGGATAAAGCAAAAGTACTTTTTGAAGAACACAAATTGTGGCAGAAACAATTGCAGGGCAATGACCAATATTGGATCATCGAAAAACGCTTTGATGGCATAACTGGTCCATTGACATATCAAGAATATCTCTCAAAAAGAAAACAGCTTCAAGTTTCTGATGGCGTAAAAATTAGACAATAGGCTTTTTAAACATGAAATTAGAAGTATGAAATGTGAAATACAATCATACATATTTACTTTTCATACTATTTTAAATCTGATTTAATACCTCAAACTTCACATTTCATACCTCATAACTAAATTATGGCTTACATACTTCCCCTTCTTGGCAAAACGCCTCAATTTGGCAATAATTGTTTCATTGCCCCAAATGCAACAATCGTAGGTGATGTTACGATGGGCGACGAAGGAAGTGTGTGGTTTAATGCGGTTATTAGGGGCGATGTAAACAGCATTACGATGGGCAATAGAGTTAATGTTCAGGATGGCGCAGTGATACATTGCACTTACCAAAAAAACGCTACTATTATTGGCAATAATGTTTCGATAGGGCATAATGCATTGGTGCACGGCTGCACCATTAAAGACAATGTGCTTATTGGAATGGGGGCCATTGTGATGGATAGATGCGTGGTGAACAGTAATTCCATTGTTGCTGCCGGAGCTGTTGTATTGGAAGGGACAATCATTGAAGCGGGAAGCATTTGGGCTGGAGTGCCTGCAAAAAAGGTAAAAGATATATCTGAAGAGAAGATTAGTGGAGAGATTAATAGGATTGCAAATAATTATGTGAAATATTCTAGCTGGTTTGAGGAATATAATGATGCAAATAAATAGTACATTTGATTTATGAAAAAAATACTTTTCTATATATTAATACTTGGCAGCTTAAC
Source organism: Chitinophagaceae bacterium (assembly GCA_947447825.1). Lineage (GTDB taxonomy): Bacteria > Bacteroidota > Bacteroidia > Chitinophagales > Chitinophagaceae > Parasediminibacterium. The sequence goes on from CANFLL010000011.1 coordinate 62,886, forward strand.
TGGTTGTAGCCTATTTGGTCATTCAAAATCGCAAACAAGCTGCCCTGCAAATGTTAGCAATGATGATATTTATTTACGTCCTAGAAGTGGATGTCCTCCTGCAGCATTTGGTGCTGAAAAGATAAATGAGTTTCTAGATAAAAAAGCAAAAGCTGCACCTCACCCTACCGCTAAAGGTGATCCTATTACTGGCAAGAAAACATCTCAAAAGAAAGGAATAAGAACAGGTGAAATTGAAAAGCCAGCTAAATTGACCAAAGAACAAAAAGCTGCAAAAAAGAAAGAAGAAGAAATGGATAGAGCCTTGGTGAGACAACTAAAGCGTGACCAAAAGCTTGCAAGACAACAACAGTTGCCATATTAGTAATTAGTGGAAAGTGGAAAGTAGAAAGTCAAAAGTTAAAAGTGGAGAGTTAAAAGGCATTCCCTGTAATTGCTGCGCATCTTTTTGATATTGCAATATATTTATATTTGATTTAACTGGATTTTACGTTACAGGTTCATCTTTTATTGAAAACAATCATTTTTTGATGGTTAATGTTCTTATTGGGCATACCTCTCC
>CANFLL010000012.1 GCA_947447825.1 Chitinophagaceae bacterium
AGGAACAACAAGATATATTGATGGAGTTCCGCTTGGCCTTTTGTGGTTATGGCGAAGTAAATTGGTGTGAGGCATTGGGAACTGTATTAGCTAATGATGAGGTAGTAAACGGTGTTAGCGAACGTGGCGGTCATCCGGTAGAGAAGAAGCGTTTGCGCCAATGGTATTTGCGTATTACTGACTACGCTGATAGATTATTGAATGATTTGCAAAAGTTAGAATGGAGCGACGCCATGAAGGAAATGCAAACCAACTGGATTGGGAAGAGTACGGGGGCGGAAATCAGTTTCAAGATACAGGTTACTGGTTCCAAGAACGACCCCTCTAACGTAGAACGTACAACTTATAACATACCACTCGTTGTTTATACGACAAGACCCGATACCATCTTTGGCGTTGACTTTATGGTGGTTTCTCCAGAGCATGAGTTGGTGGCAGGGATTACTTCTGCTGCGCAACAAAAGGAAGTGGAGGATTACATCACTTATGTAAAAAGCCGTAGTGAGCGTGAAAGACAAGCTGAGAAAAAGATAACAGGTGCGTTTACAGGTGCGTATGCAATTAATCCGTTTGATGGTCGCGAGATACCTATCTGGATTAGCGAATACGTTTTGGCGGGATATGGTACAGGGGCTATCATGGCGGTGCCTTGTGGAGATGAGCGTGACTTTAAGTTTGCCAATCACTTTAATATTCCGATTACAAATATCATTGGCGATGCCTTTAATGGCACAGAACCCAATGCTACCAAGGATGCAAAACTAACCAACAGTGGCTTCCTGAATGGTGTGGTATTGCGTGATGCTATACAAATAGTGGTGGATAAACTGGAGGAGATGGGTATTGGCAAGCGCAAGATAAACTATCGTATGCGTGATGCAGCCTTTAGCCGTCAGCGGTATTGGGGCGAACCTTTCCCGATTGTGTGGAAGAATGGCATAGCCTATCCATTGTCTGAAAGTGAGTTGCCGCTTGAATTGCCGAAGGTAGAGTCTTATTCTCCTGGACCAGATGGTCAAGGGCCTTTGGCAAATATTGATACTTGGGTTGAGAAGGATTTAGAAACCAACACGATGCCTGGTTATGCGGGTTCTTCTTGGTATTTCCTTCGGTATATGGACAATAATAATGACGCTGAATTTGCCAGCAGACAAGCTACTGACTATTGGAATCAGGTTGATTTATACATTGGCGGTACCGAACATGCCGTGGGGCATTTGCTCTATAGCCGTTTGTGGACAAAGGTTCTGTATGACTTAGGACACCTTGGCTTTGATGAACCCTTCAAGAAGTTATTGAATCAAGGGATGATTACAGGTAGTAGTAGGTTTGTTCACATAGTAAAATATTCATTAGAGAATAATCGTGGAGCTATTTCAAGTTCTGAACCATTTTCTATTATTGTTTCAAGTGGTTATTTCACAGAAGGTAGAGAACTTAATAATGATAAGGTATTTAAGAAATTACTTATTGAGAAACAATCATTAGGAGTACACGAAGATGACATAAAAATATGGTTTCGTATTCCAACTCATGTTGACGTAAACATAGTTGATGGAGTTGAATTAGATATTGAGGCCTTCAAAAAATGGCGAAATGGTGAATATGCAGATGCTCAGTTCATGTTAGAAGATGGTAAATACATCTGTAGTGTCGAAACCGAAAAAATGTCTAAATCTAAATTCAATACCGTTAATCCAGATGATCTTGTAACCAAATTTGGTGCGGATACTTTCCGGATGTACGAAATGTTCTTGGGCCCAATTGAACAAAGCAAGCCTTGGGATACAAAAGGTATTGAAGGCGTTCACCGTTTCTTGAAGAAGCTTTGGCGTTTGTTTTATGATGAACATAAAGGTAAGGTTTGGAATGAAGCCGAGCCTACTCCTGCCGAACTAAAGATATTGCACCGCACCATCAAAAAGATTGAGGACGATACTGAACGCTTTAGCTTCAATACTGCCGTGAGTGGATTTATGGTTTGTGTGAATGAATTGGCTGATATTAAATGTCACAAGCGTGCCATCCTCGAACCGATATTGATTTTATTAACCCCTTATGCGCCACATATTGCAGAAGAATTGTGGCATAGCTTGGGTAATGAATCCTTGATAATTGATGCTGCCTTCCCTAAGTTCGAAGCAAAGTATGTGGTAGAAAGCAATAAGGAATACCCGGTGAGCATCAACGGAAAAGTGCGTACCAACCTGAATCTTCCTTTAGATATGGCACAAGCAGAAGTGGAAGTAGCCGTGACTGCTAATGAAACTGTACAGAAATGGCTTGAAGGTAAAGCCCCTAAAAAAATCATCTTCGTGAAAGGAAGGATGATTAATATAGTGATATAGAATTTTGAGGTGATTGATTAGTGGTTTGTAGAGAGCCATTAATCAATCATCATAAATCAAAAGCTATATTCCTTTTGCACTAAACAGATTCTAACGGTATAGTGGGCATACCATTGCAGTTTGCCGTGTTCTTGTGCAGTGAGGTGAGCTGCATTTTCTTTCCAAAGCTTAATGGAATACATAGAATCCCAATAGGAAATGGTTATGCCTATGTCTTGCCTAACGCTTTCAACACCCAAAAATCCTGGTTGTTCTGCCGCAAGCTCTAACATTTTTTCTGCCATTGAAGTATATCCTGGCGTGTGTTCCTTTTTTATGGAAGTAAATATTACTGCATAATAGGGTGGGGGAGGTGTAGAAGCAATGGACATTTAGAAGAATTATTTATAGTTATGAGTTTACAGTTGAGCGTTTAAAGTTAAGAGCCAACTTCCAAGTCTCAACCCATTTTAAAGAAAAGTATAATGTGGTATTGAGAAATGAAACTAGCGCAACTTTCGCATAAACAAATTTTGTTCACAGATGAAAGCCTAAAAATAAAGTTGTATCATCTGAATCCAATATTGTGCTTTGTGGGCTTCACCTTTCCAGATATAATATTTATGGTCAATCTTTTTATCTATTAATTGATTGTGTAATAGATTATTGTTTTCTAAAAAGGCATCGTCTTCGCCAATCACGATGGTGATATCCAGTTTTCTAAGTAATTCGAGGCTATGTTGGTTGAAGATGTGAGGCAAAAACTTGGTTGGCGTATGGCTGTAAACATGGTCATCCATGTGGCCATCAAATAAGTCATTGAAATAGGAAAGCTTCAAGGTTAAATCATATCTGCCACTCATGGCCACCACTTTCGAAAACAATAGAGGATATCTGAACGCAATATTTACTGCATGATAAGCTCCGAGGCTGCATCCCGCAGATATGAATTGAGGGTTTGGGTTTTTATGTCTAATGAAAGGCATTAACTCTAACAAAACATATTGCTCAAAGTTTGCATGCTTTTTAATCCTTTCCGCAGGTGTAATTGCTTTATTGTAAAAGCTCTCTTGATCGGCACTATCAATACAGAATAATTGAATTTCTCCTGCAACCAATTTTTCTTTAAATGCATCTACCACTTTCCAGTCTTCATAATCGAAGAAACGTGCTGTGCGTGTTGGAAAAAATATCACTGGTTTTCCGGCTGTCCCAAAAACCAGTAATTCCATATCTCTTTGCACATGATTGCTGTACCATTTATAATATTCCCTTTTATAACCAAGTGGAGAAACTTCGGAGGATATAGCTGCGTACATTTTCTGATATTGTTTTAACGTAAATTAATATTGTGCTCTATCATAAAATCCTTAATAGTTTTTGTCCAAATTGAATATCCTTTTTCGTTAATGTGTAGCCCTTCTGATTGAAATAAAAGCCTGTTTGGAAATCTGTTGGCATCTAACATTTTTTCGAATATATCAATAAAGAAAACATTACTATCCATTTTCTTTATTTCAGAGGAAATTATTTTATTGGTAAACCTTATTTGTTCAATGATAGAAAATCTTGTTATACTAGGCTTTATAGAAATATACAGTATTGGGATATTTCCAAAGCGTTTGCGCAAATCTATAATTATTTGTTTAAAAAATATTAAAACCTCTTCTGGATGTCTGCCATCGCCAAGGTCATTATCACCGGCATATAACACAAAAATGTCAGGATTTAAATCCTTCATCAATCTTTCCAAATAAACAATACAAGCTGCAAGTGTACTGCCACCAAAACCCATGTTTAAAGGCTTGAATTCGCTAAAATCTCTATACAAAGTATCCCAAAGTCTTATTGAAGAACTACCATAAAAAAGTATTTTCGGGTTTTCTACCAGTTTCTTTCTTGTTTCAACTCCACACACATCCGGTTCGTACCAAAACATATTTTCCTGCTCATTTAGTAAAGGGACAAATTTAGTCTTATAACCCATACAAAATTAATTCAATCAAGTCTTCAACGGTAATATGTAAAAATAGGATAGAAGATGTTACATTTTTCAAGCTTTTGAAACATAATAATTTAATAACTATTCAGGAGTATTTTACTACAAGGTTAATTAGGGTTTAACCAAGAACACAAAGATTGTGTGGTATTATTTCTGTGAAACCACGTTTAGGTATTGGACGCTAAATATTTTAATCACGCAGCAGCGGTACAAGGAATTGTGCATTCTATTGTGGAAGCTGGGGTTATGGTTATATCTGGCATTAACCCCCAAAAGCCTTTTAACAACAGGGAGAAAACAATGTTGTCTACTCTTAATGTTGGTGGCAGCATTGTTAATACTGTAAAGTTGAAAGGATTTACCTCTGCCATTTTACCTAAAGAATGGGTGAACATTGTTGTTACTAACCTGAGTATTACTGAAGTGGGTGGATTTGAGGTGTTTCTTAAATAATTTTAAAATTTAAAATTTAAATTTTGAATTCAAAGAGGCAGATTGTGAGAGGTGAGTGGTGAGTGGTGAGAGGTGAGTGGTGAGTTGTGAGTTGTGAGTTGTGAGTGGTGAGTGGTGAGTGGTGAGGGGTGAGGGGTGAGTGGTTGATTGCATAGCTGGGCAAGCTAATGGAATTGGTGGAAAACTGCGGCGCATTAGCTAAGAAGTGCGGTGCATAGCTAAAAAAGTGTTTAGCATAGTATAGTGAAGTGGTGTGATTGACTTGAAAACTGTGGCGAATGGCAGGTGTTGGTGTGGAAGCAGACTTTGCAAGCCTTTGGCATAGCTGACTTTGCTATTTGCATAACCAGCATTGGTGGTGTGATTGACTTTGGAAGTGTTGTTCTTGAGTTTGGAAGCTAAAATGGAGACTTTTCAAGCCTTGTTCATAGGATATGAAGGTGCGGCGCATAGCTGGCTTAGTACTTTGCATAGCAAGGGGAAGTGTGCCTATTGGGGTTAGGAAGTGTTTGGCATAGCTGGCGGTGCCTTTTGCATAACCAAGAGGGGTGGTGTGATTGTCTTGGCGAGCTATGCAAAAGACTTGGTGAGTGGTTAGTTGTGCGATGTGAGCTAATTGCATAGCTTGATTGGTGTGGGATATAATGTGGAAAAGGGTGCATGATGTGTTATTAGGTTAGTGGAATTGAAATAAACGCATATCTTCTTAGTTTAATTATGGAGGGTAGTTTACCGCAATGTCCATAAAATAATAAGTAAGTTGTGAGTGATAAGTTATAGGTAGTAAGTAAAAAAAACTGAATTTAGCTTCAAATTGCTTAATTTAATCTTACTCCATTCCTAGGGGACAAGATGGGTGTAAGATAAGATTGTTTATTTCACACTTCCAGCTTCTGCCAAAGGTTTGGAAGCCAATAAACGTAATGATTGATGGCATACACGTTTATTTACTAATTCAGTCTGTTGATTATATTAAAAAAAATAATACTTTCGCAACAGTTAACCCACTTGTTCTTCAGACTTTATCTCTAATTTGTAAAACAAAAGAACTTCGTAAGTTTAATTGGACATATACTTTGTTTTGTTTCATCTTTTTTATTTATTGCCCAACAATAGTTGAATAAATAAAAGCTGTATATTCATTTTTTAAATGCTTGTAAGCGATAATGATTATATATAAACTTATAGAACAGATGGTTAATATTTTATCTTTTAATATCCCTGGTGTCAAGTTATTAAGGTTGGTAAATTATTAAGAAGATGCCTGAAAATTATACCCTTTACAAATCTATTTTTCTTCATGCGGCTTATGCCGTTTTAATAAGCAATGCTGAACATTTTATTTTGGAATGCAATGTTGCTGCTCAAGAAATGTTCGGTTTTGAAGCGCATGAGCTTGTAGGCAAACATAAAACAGACCTAATTGTAATAGATAAAGAATTGGGGTATGAATTTGATGATAATAATTTTCATAATAAAAAAAAGCCAATAAGAGCCGTAGCATTCAGAAAAAATGGCGAACAGTTTCCTATTAGTTTTAGCTCATTTGTTTTCGAGGATAACCTTTGCTGTTTTATAAATGATATATCGGAAGAGTTAGCCCAAGAAAAACAGCAAGAACGAACAATTGAAATATTACAAGAAACAAACCGTATTGCTAGAGTAGGAGGTTATGAAGTTGATATTGAATCTGGCAAAGCAATCTGGACTAACGAAACCAAAGAAATTCACGAACTCCCATTAGATTATGAGCCAGTTTTAGAGGAAGCCATCCTTTTTTATAAAGAAGGTGAAGTAAGAGATACAATTACAAAATTGGTGCAAAAAGCCATCGAACACGGAACGCCTTATTCTGTGGAATTGCCATTAACAACAGCCTCTGGTAATGAAAGATGGATTAAAGCTACGGGCAATACAGAATTTAAAGACGGGAAATGTGTACGATTATATGGGATTGTGCAGGATATTCACGAAGCAAAAACTTTGCAAAATGAACTTAGTAAGGAAAAGAATTTGTTAAGAACACTAATAGACAATCTTCCAAATGCAATATTTGTGAAAGATAATTTAGGAAGAAAGCTCATAGCCAACAAAGCAGATTTAAAGAATCTAAGAAAAGAAACCGAAGAGGAAGTTATAGGAAAAACAGATATTGAACTCTTTGAACCAGTATTTAGTCATCTTGGGTACGAAAGAGATGTTAAAGTAATTAAAACAGGTAAACCATCTGTCAATGATTTTGAAATATTCTATGATAAAAATGGTGTTAAATCCTATAATCTAACTTCTAAATTTCCATTGTTTGATGTTGATGGAAGCGTAAAAGGATTGGTTGGGATTTCCACCAACATTACCGAACAAAAAATTCTAGAAGAGCGGTTGGGATTAATTGATTTTGCATTCAAGTATTCCGCTATTTCTATTTTTCTATTAAAAAAGGATGCTACTTTCTACGATTTCAACGAAACAGCCCACAATACATTAGGCTATACTAGGGATGAACTAATGGCATTGAGAGTTGAAGACATTAACCCTGAATATAATTTAAAAGATTGGCCAATTCATTGGGAAACGCTCAAAGAAAATAAGACATTAGTTTTCACTAGCGTTGAGCGAAAAAAGGATGGATCGCTAATAGACGTTGAGATTAAAGCCAATATGATTAACTATGGCGACAAAGAAATTAATTGCGCCTTTGTTACCGATATAACTGAAAAGAAAAGAGCAGAAGCTGAATTAGCTAAAAGCTATGAAAGATATGCGTATGCACTTAAAGCGACTTCGGATGTGATTTGGGATGTTGATTTAAAAGCGAATACCATCTTTTTTAGTGATGCCTTCGAAACATGTTTCGGGCACAAAGTTTCAGCAAATGAAGATGCAAACCATAACGTGTGGGTTCAAAATGTTCATCCAGATGATTTAGCCGAAGTATTAGAAGAAAGCAATAATGCAATTGCCAATAATAAAGAAGTTTGGGAACATGAATACCGTTTGAGAAAAGCAGATGGAACTTATGCGTATGTGATAGATAAAGGATTTGTGGTTAGAGATGTTAATGGTAATGCGGTAAGATTGGCTGGAGCAATTAGAGATATTACCCAACAAAAAGAAGCTGCCATTACGTTGCAGAAAAGTAATGAGCGTTTTGAATATGCAACATTAGCTACCTCAGACCTAATTTGGGAATCGGATTTGACGACCAAAGAGGTTTTCTTTAGCAAAAACTTTGAATTATTGTTTGGTTATTCTATTGATGAGTTACAAACAACAGAAAGTAATACTTGGCGGAAGAATATTCATCCTGATGATTATGAAAGGATGGTGAGTTTGAGAAACAAAATGTTGGAAAGTAGTGCTGACAAATGGGATGATGAATATAGATTTAGAAAAGCAAATGGTGAATACGCTTGGATAATAGATAAGACACTTATTATTAGAGATGGAAATGGAATCCCCAAAAGGCTGATAGGTGCAGTTAGAGATATTACGCATCAGAAAGAAGCAGAAATTACTTTGCAAAAAAGTAATGAACGATATGAGTATGCAACGCTTGCTACTTCTGACATGATTTGGGAATCGGACTTGATTACAAACAATGTTTTCTTTAGTAAGAATATTGAATTGTTGTTTGGATACACCATTAATGAAAAACAAACTACCGAATTGAATGTCTGGAAGAAAAATATTCATCCTGATGATATAGAAAAAATTAGACAGAAGAGAATCTTAATGCTTAAAACTCATGAGGATAAATGGGATGATGAGTACAGATTTAAGAAAGCAAATGGTGAATATGCTTGGGTGCTTGATAAAACGCTTATCATAAGGGATGAAAAGGGTAAACCTGTAAAGCTAGTAGGAGCAATAAGAGACATAACTAATAGAAAAGAAGGTGAAATTAACTTGCAGAGAAGTATTGAACGATATGGATATGCCACATTAGCTACTTCGGATGCTATTTGGGAAGCCGACTTAGAGAAAGATTTACTTTTCCTAAGTGATAATTATACGCTAATATTTGGGCATAAAGCCGGAATATATCCAAATAGTGATAATAATGAATGGATAAACCATGTTCATCCAGCAGATTTATTACAAGTTCAAGAAACAGTAAAGAAAGTTATTGAAGGAAAAGAAAACAAGTGGGAAAATGAATATCGATTATTAAATGGAAATGGGTCCTATTCGATTGTTTTGAACAGAGGATTTGTAGTTAGGGATAATGAGGGTAAGGCAATAAGGTTGGTTGGGGCAATGAGAGACATTACTGAAAAAAGAAAGGAGGAGGAACGCCTTAAACTTTTAGAAACTGTTATTACTTCATCTACAGATGCAATAGTGATTACTAATGCTGGGCAAAATGGTGAAAAAGATTTTTCCATTATTTATGTAAATGAAGCGTTTACAGCTATTACGGGTTATTCATTGGAAGAGGTAATAGGAAAAACACCAGAAATATTACAAGGGGAATTGTCTGACAAAAATGAATTGGATAAGATTATCAGTGCAATAAGAAACAAACAGGCTTGCGAAGTAGATATAATTAATTACAAAAAAGATGGCACTCCATTTTGGTCTAACGTATCTATTGTTCCTGTTGCAAATGAGAGTGGACAGTTCACTCATTGGGTGTCCATTCAAAAAGACATAACTGTTAGAAAAGAAACTGAAAAAGCATTTGCCGAGATGGCAGCTTTACAACGTTCTATTTTAGATAGTGCTAATCTTGCTATCATATCAACGGATACTACTGGTTGTATTAAGTCATTTAATGAAGGAGCCAAAACAATGCTTGGATACACAGCTAAGGAAGTTGTAGGAGTACATTCGCCTAGTTTATTTCATGATACAAATGAAATCATCGAGAGAGCTAATGAGCTAACAATTGAGTTAGGCAGGGTCGTGAAACCAGGGTTTGATGTGTTTGTTGCCAAGGCTAAGATTGGTATAAGCACAGAAACAGAATGGACATACATTCATAAAAATAAATCTCGTTTTCCTGTATCCTTATCTTTAACATCTTTGCACGATGCTGATGGTAGTGTAATTGGATACTTAGGTATTGCAAAAGATATTACTTACGAGAAGCAGATGCAGGAAGAATTGAAGTTAAGCTATGAAACATTGGAAGAAACTGTAAACGAACTAACTCAAAAACAATTTGCCATAGATCAACATGCTGTCGTTTCTATAACTGATATTGATGGAAATATTATTTATGTGAATGATAGTTTTTGTAATATAAATAAATATACTCGAGAGGAATTGATTGGGCAAAACCACCGAATTATTAAATCGGGTGTTCATCCTACAGAAGTTTTTGAGGAAATGTATCAAACAATTTCTAATGGTAAAGTTTGGAAAGGTGATTTATGTAACAAAGCAAAAGATGGATCTAACTATTGGGTAAGTAATACCATTATTCCATATTTAGACCCTAAAACGAATAAACCACTTCGGTATGTATCGATTAGAACAGATATTACTGATAAGAAATTAGCGGAAATTGAGCGAGAAAAGCTGTTGGAAGAACTTACTACAAACAACAAGGAGTTGAAACAATTTAGTTACATCACTTCTCACAATCTTCGTGCGCCACTTACTAATTTATTATCTATTTGCAACCTCATTAAAGCCGATTCAATACCTGATCCGCTAACAAAAAGGCTGGTTGAAGGATTTAAACGTTCTACCTTCGACCTCAATGAAACATTGAATGATTTAATAAGTATTCTTATCATTAAGGAGAATACGAATCTTCCAACTGCTGTTATTCGTTTTGATGAAACATTAGAAAAAATTATTTCATCCATAAGTAAAAGCATTGAAAAATCTGGAACACTCATCTATTCAGATTTTTTTAATGCGCAATGCATAAACTTTAATCCAGCTTATCTAGAAAGTATCTTCTTGAATTTAATTACCAATTCAATTAAATACTGTAAGCCGGGCGTATTCCCAATCATTAAAATTTCAACTTCTATAAATGAAGATGGAACCACTAAAATGATTTTTTCAGACAATGGAATTGGAATGGATATGGAAAGAGTAAAAAATAAAATTTTTGGATTATATCAACGGTTTCATACTAATTCGGATAGCAAAGGAATTGGACTGTATTTAATCTATTCCCAAATTGTTGCGCTTGGTGGAAAAATTGATTTTTATAGTGAAGTGAATATTGGCACAACATTTACCTTAACCTTTAAATAATTTGTTATGATAAAAAATGTATTAAGCGTGGAGGATGATAGTACTACGCATTTATTAAATAAACTTTATCTAGAAGAAGCTAATTTCTGCGAAAATTATATTGAAGTACTCAACGGGCAGTTGGCTTTAAATTATTTTATAGAATTATCTAAAAAAGAGGATTCTTTATACCATGTGCCAGAGTTGATACTTCTGGATTTAAATATGCCTTTGATGGATGGATGGGAGTTTTTAGAAACCTTTGAAAGAGAGTTTCCGCAGTTTGCAGAAAGAACTAAGGTTTATGTATTGTCTTCAAGCATCAATCCAATGGATAAAGAGAGGGCTGTGAGAGAAGTAGGCGTACGTGGCTTTATAGAAAAACCTCTTGATTTTGATCAGATAGAACGCATAAAAAGGGAAATGGAGTTTAACTAAAATAATAATCCCCGATACTACTTGTTTGAAGTATCGGGGATTTTAACAACTTTATGATACATCAATCAATTTAGTTTGAGGCAAATTAGCGTTGCGCATTGCAATGTTTCGAACTGTAGATGAAGTAATCTCTCTGAAAGACTTTTTAGTTACTTCATCAGTACCCACCATTGCAGGAACACCTTCATCGCCCCCTTCTCTTATGGACTGAACTAATGGGATTTGTCCTAGAAACTGCAAATCATATTCATCAGCCAATCTTTTTCCACCTTCTTTTCCAAATAAATAGTATTTGTTTTCTGGCAGTTCAGCTGGTGTAAAGAAAGCCATGTTTTCTATTAATCCAATAATTGGAACACTTATTTGTGCTTGTCCAAACATAGCAATTCCTTTTTTAGCATCTGCCAAAGCCACGCTCTGTGGTGTAGTAACTATTACAACACCGGTTACTGGAACTGTTTGCATAAGCGTAAGGTGAATATCGCCAGTTCCTGGAGGCATATCAATAATTAAATAATCGAGGTTGCCCCAATCAACATCTGTAACAAATTGTTTAATGGCACTGCTAGCCATCGGACCACGCCAAACAACTGCGTTTTTTTCATCAACCAGTAAGCCAATGCTCATTAGTTTAATGCCAAATTTGTTTAATGGCACAATCATTCCTTTGCCATCAACATCACGCATCATGGGTCTTTCGCCACGAACGCCAAACATAATCGGCACACTTGGTCCATAAATGTCGGCATCCATCAGTCCAACACTTGCGCCTCCTTCTGCCAAGCTTAGTGCAAGGTTTGCAGCTACCGTACTTTTACCAACACCACCTTTACCACTAACTACTGCAATAATATTTTTTACCCCAGCTAATATTTGTTTCGAATCTTTTCTGTTTGAACTAGTGTTTGATGTAAAGTTTACGGTAACTATTGCTTCCTTATCCACTAATAGTTTCACCGCATTTTCACTAGCCCTACTCATCATGTCTTTCATGGGACATGCGGGTGTGGTCAATACGATTGTAAACGACACCTCTTTTCCATTAATCAAAATATCCTTAACCATGTTTAAGGTAACCAAATCTTTACCTAAATCTGGCTCTTGCACATTGCTCAATGCACGTAATATGTCTGCCTCTGTCATCACGAAGTTTTTGTTAAAAAATAATTTTTGGCTGTAAAAATAACCTGTCTCCGCTTTACTTTGTTCATAATAATGTTGTTGATGCGGAATATCTCAACATAAATAACACTATTTTACTAATAATTTAAGGTCTTAAATTGAAAATTTAAGGTTTTTAATCAGGTAACAAAGGTCTTAAATTGGGAATAAACAACCCTTATTGTTGCAACAAATTTATAGGTTAGGGCGAATTTTAAAATGCGCTTGTCTACTAAATGCTTTAGTTATTACTTTATCAGATTGCTTTAATTTTTTTTGTTAATGAAAACATACACACGCATTATTTTGCCATTATTCATATTGGCATTGACGTTTAAGGCTCAAGCTCAGAAAATGCCTTCAATAAAAGATTCAGTTATTCAATTATATGGCGTGGTGATGACTGCTGACAGTTTGAGAGGAATACCTGCGGCAAGTGTAATTGTTGATGGTAAAGGAAGGGGGACAATTACAAGCAATGATGGTGTTTTTTCTATTGCAGTTCTTAAAGGTGATAAAATTACTTTTTCGTCGATAGGCTTTAAAAAGAAAACAATTTTTATACCTACAAACCTCACGGATAACCAATATAGTGTTATACAATTATTAGTAAACGACACAGCCTATCTTCCTGCAACTATTCTTAGGCCACGACCCACGAGAGAACAGTTTGAGCGAGACTTTATAAACAATGTAATTCCTGATGACAACTATGAAGTGGCAAGGAAAAATACGGATGAATCTTCCAGAAGATTACTCCTTGCAACATTGCCAAAAGATGGAAGAGAAGCGGTTAATCAAACGTTAAAGCAACAGGCAGCAAAGTACTATTATTCAGGGCAACTTCCACCAGTTAATATATTAAATCCATTTGCATGGGCTGATTTCATTAAAGCGTGGAAGCGAGGAGACTTTAAAAGCAGCAAATAATTGCTAATTGACAGTTAACAATTGTTAATTAGCAATTAGCAAACTATAACCCGAAGAATATTTTGATTGTATGATAGAAATGTTTGTTCTGAGTTACCATGCCTAGTTTATTCATGTTTTCATGATAACCTTGCAAGCCGAATAAACTGGCAACATTACCATTGTTGATGGCAATTTCTAAGTAGCCAGCCGAATTAAACCATGCCAAACAATCTCCTTCTGGAACGCTTGAATAATGATTACTAATTTTTGTTACTTCCTCATTTCTCGAAACTAAAATGACAAATGGGCGACCTCTTCTTTGTTCTTCAAATTGTTCTTTAGTGATATTCAGTACCACGTTTTCAAAATTATCAATGAAAATGATTTGACATTCAATAGTTTCAAATGCCAATAATGGCTTCAATGGAAGTGTTTCCACTATGGTTACCGATAAGTCTGTTTGTTCAAAAAAAGTTTCATTTTTTTCAATATAACTTATAGCTTTTGCCACTACAGCCGTTATGGAAAGCAGTTCATGTGCTTGTGGAGGAAGGGTTAGTTTCACTATTTCCCTTGGTCTTTCGCCCGCTATCATTGTTAGAATGCCATTATCGGGGCAAATAATATATTGACCCATAAATCTTGCCACCAGTAAATGAGTAACAGGGGTGGCATAAATGTTAAGCAATAAAATATGAAAAGTGTTTGCAGGGAAATGTTTAAACGCATTTGAACATATATACGCTGCCTGAGGATAATTGGTATTGGATAAGTAATGAGTGATGTCTACAATGGTGTGTTTTTCATCCTGTGATAATAATTGTCCTTTAATAGCTCCCACAAGATAATCCTGTAAACCAATATCGGAGGAAAGAGTAATAATTGCCATTAATAGGATTAAACACAGTTAAGTAATTTATTTAATAAGTTCTCCGTTCTTAAAGAAAAATTTTCTAACTAATTTATCTGCTAATGAAGGGAAGAATTTATTTAAAAAAACTGTTTCTTTTCCTTGAAAAGAAAGCACTATTGTTCTTTTTCTTTTCTCTATGGCTTTAATAATATGTTGGGAGCACTCCTCACTTGTCATCATTGATTTTTCGTTCATGGTTGTTTCACCCGTGGCCTTTCCAGATTTGTCTAAAGCTGCTTTGCGTATGTTCGATTCTGTAAATCCTGGGCTTACCCAAAGCACGTTTACACCACTATCCAAAAGCTCTGTCCGTAGTGATTCCATCCATCCATTCAAGGCAAACTTGCTTGCCGAGTAACCAGTTCTGCCGGGTAAACCTCTAAAGCCTGCAACAGATGAGATGCTAACAATTGTTCCTTTGGTAGAAAGAATACTCTGCAAAGCATACTTTGTGCAGTACACGCTACCCCAAAAATTAACATCCATTACTTTGCGTAGTGCATCAAGTTCAACATCTTCAAACAATGCGCGCATAGAAATACCAGCATTGTTAATAAGAATGTCTATGTGTCCAAAATTTTTAATAATTGTTTCAATAAAGCTTTTACATTCTTGTTGTTTACTTACGTCTGCGGTATGAATAAGAAGTGGTTTGCCTGCATAAATGGACTGTAGTTGGTAAAGTTTATCATAATTTCTACCACAAGTAGCCACTTTTGCACCCATAGCTAAAAAAGACTCCACTAATGCTTTCCCAATACCTTCGCTACCACCAGTAACTACCACAACTTTATCTGTAAACAACGACATAACCTATCAATTAAATTGAAGCAAATGTAAGCGTTCATAACAGCTAACAAAAATATAAAGGATAAAAGTTTGCTTTCATTTAGTATGCCATGGTTGTTAATTCCATCCAGCTAGCTTGTAAGCATGTTGTTAGTTTAGGGGTTTAAAAACAACGAAATAAGCAATTATATTTTCATTTAGTTGATCTAAGCATGGTTGTAACTTAGCGAAGTTGATTTTTATTCTTTTCAAGAAGGGGCATAACCAAGAGTATAATTATCGACTGACCACTAATTGTATCTACCGCCAAATTGAGAACTTTAATCACCCCATCCGGAGTTCTATTTTGCCATCTGGAAGTGTCACCACCCTGTCTAGAGGCATAGCAAACCACCCTGGAAACCTTTCTACCCAATCAGGAGTTCTATTTTTGTTATCTGTAGGCATAGTCACCCTATCAGGAAGCATCACCACCCAAGCAGGAGTTATGTCATGGCAGCCGGAGGGCAGAATGATACTTCCCCAGAACACTGTTTGTTGAATAAAAACAAAAATGCACAACATCTACCAAATCTAAAATGGCAAGTCACATTTGTTTAACCAAATTTCTTTGAACATGATATAAACAACTCTATTGGAATACGTATAAAAGAATTATGTATTTACATTTGAAACATTGGATATTTGTACTAGCAACTACTATTAAGTAAATCGATTTTATGGCTAAGAAGAAGAGAGAGACAAGAGAGAAACCAAAGGAAATATTGGAGTTGGAGACGCTTTATGGGATTATATTAGAGCAAACAAATTTTGATTTTGATCTTTTTAGTTGGATGCCAGAAAATTCTTTTACTGTAAATAAATCTGGAGCAGTAAATGGTCTTAGTTTAATGAATAATACAATTACTGATATCAGAGCAATAAACAACTTTCCTGAATTGGTAGGTCTGAATTTAAATGAAAATTTAATTGAAGAAATTTCAGGCTTTACTGAAAATTTGAATTTGCAATATTTATTTCTGGGAAATAATAGAATAAAAAATATCGAAGCACTAAGAAAATTTCCAAATCTAATTAGTCTAGTTCTTTGGTCAAATCCAATTGAAGATATTAGACCAATAAAGGCTTTAAGTAAGCTACAAGGATTGCATTGTGAAAATATTGGAAACTTTGATTTTAGCTTCATAAATAACCTTAAGGATTTAGTTAGATTAGATTTAAGTAATAACAATATTCAAATTTTGCCAATTAAAACAAATTTGGATAACCTTATTGAGCTCCAATTAAATAAAAATTTAATCAAGGATATATATCAATTAGATAAACTCCATCGATTAAGATTTATTCACTTGCAAGGAAATTTATTAACCGAAGTTTCTAAAACGCTTGCCCAAAAATTTAATTGGTTAACTAATAGCTTTAGATCTTCATATTTTTCATCACAAAATAGATTATTACTTTATAATAACCCCCTCGAATTCCCCCCAACTTCCGTCATAGAACTTGGTCCTGCAACAGTACAAAATTATTATGAAGCGGCGGAGCAATTTGGACATGCACCATTATCTGAAGGAAGAATTATTGTTATTGGGGATGGTAGTGCGGGCAAATCGAGCCTGATAGAAAAGATGTTGTATGGAAGTTTTGAAAAAGGCAGGGCGCAAACCAATGGGATTAAAATAGAACATTTTCACTTGCAGCATCCAGAGGATAATAGGGATTTGGTTTTTCATATTTGGGATTTTGGTGGGCAGGAGATACAACACGCCGTACATAAGTTCTTTTTTAGCGAAGGCTGTGTGTATGTGTTGGTATTGGATAACCGAAGGGAGGAAGAACCAGATTATTGGTTGCAACAGATAGAGAGTTTGGGCGGTAAGGCACCTGTATTAGTGGTGTTTAATAAGCACGATGAAAACCAGTCTGAAATAGCCGACCGTAAATATTTAAAGGAAAAATATCCCAATATAATTGGCTTTTTCAATACCAGTTGTTTGAATGGTTTTGGTATTGATGACTTTAGAAATAGCCTAGAAAAAGAAGTGGTAAAACTGCGAACCGTTAGGGAGCAATTTCCTAAAAACTGGTTAGCCATCAAGAAATCTATACAGGCAATAACAACAGGTACCCAACATTACCTTACCTACGAAACCTATCAGGCTATATGCGAGGAGAATAATACTCCCACAGAGTCAACGCAACGTTTGTTGCTCAAGTACTTTAATACCATTGGAGCTGTAACTTGGTTTGGTGAGGATACGCACCTAAAGTTCTTGCATGTATTGAAGCCAGAATGGATAACCCAGGGAGTTTATAAGATATTGACGGCAAAAAAAACGGCAAGACTTTATGGACAAATAGAAGTGAGTGACTTTAAGGAGTTGCTGTATCCATTGCAAGTAGGCGACTATACTTATGATGAAAAGCATTATGGTTATATCCTTAGTATGATGAAGAAGTTTGACCTATGCGATGCGCCCGATGATAAACATTTACTGATACCATCTGCTTTTGGAAAGATGCCAAAAGTGGAATATAGCGATTTTAGGGGAGAAGCAGTAAGTACTTACATCTTGCAGTTTAAGGATTATATGCCACTAGCATTAATCCATCGGTTTACTGCAAAGAATATAAAACAGGCTTTGGATAGTAACTATTGGTACACTGGCATAGTAATTAGAGACCCCATGAATACGGGTACACTAGCAATGATTCATGCCGATAAAGAAGCAAAGCGTATTTATGTCCGCATAAAAGGGACAGATAAATTGGGGATGTGGGGGCATATACGTAGAGAGTTGGCAGACATCACTTCTAGTTATGCCAAAATACCTTACGATGAATTGGTAGCATTGGATGATACAACAGAGCATACTGTAAAATATATTGACCTAACTAGTTATCTAAAAGCGGGTAAGGAATTATACTTTCATCCAGGACTTAGAAAGGATTTTAATGTTGGTTATTTGATGGGGTTATTTGAGAATAGGGAGGCGACTATTGAAAAACTTGAGAAAGGAATAATTGACTTTAGTGATGGTGAACGTGCACAAAAAACAAAAATTCCACCATTGATTATTCAAATTTTGAATAATAATTCCCAACAAGTAAATACGCATGTCAGCACTCAAATTAATATAGATATAAACGTTCAGTTTGTAACGAATACCAGTAATGAATTGTCTGGTGAATTGAACTATTTATTAAGCCTTCTTGATGACCAAAACAAGGTATTGGTAGATATATTGAAGGATTTGGCAAATTTTGCTACTGATGCAAAAGAGGTTCAAAATAGTGGGGAAATGGTAAGCAAGGGATGGAAGCGTAAGTTGAAAGGGCTTGTGGAAGGATTAGGAAAATCGGGGGAGACCATTAAGCATATCAAAGAGGGGTCTGAGGTGCTATCTGAAATTTATAAAGGGCTAAGTGAACTGGCAAAGCATTTTAAATGGACTGATATCCAGAATCTGATTGATAAGATAAACGCATAGACATTTATTAATGAGTACTATTGCAATATGAATTGGGACAATTTAGATATTAAAGCGGAAATAGCACTAGGAGAAGATTCTTCTAGGCAGTTTAAAGTACAAATAGAAGATGCAAATAAGCTTGCAGAAGAAATGTGCGCCTTTAGTAATAGTTGGGGCGGCATCATCTATATAGGGGTTGATAACAAAAATAACATTGTTGGTATTAAGCCAGAGGAGTTAGAAAAATATAATCAGCTAGTATCTAATTCAGCTAATAATAACATTAAACCATCCATTTATCCGTTAACCAAATCTGTAAAGATTGATGACAAGTTACTGTTGCTTATTTATGTTTTTAAAGGTGCTAATAAACCATACTGCACCACAAAAGGAAACAACTATTATGTAAAAAGCGGTAGTGATAAAAAAATGGCTTCTTCGCAAGAACTAGCTAGGATGTTTCAAGAAAGCAATTTGCTCTTTATTGATGAAATGCTTACTGGGGCAAGGATATCAAACGAAAATGAAAATGATGGAGTCGATTTGCTGAAATTTTATACCTACTATGAAAAAAGCAGGGGAACGGAGTTTAGAGAATCTGGTATTTCTGTTGAAAAAGCATTGGAGAATATGAACCTTGCCAAGAATGGCAATTTCAATTTGGCTGGATTGTTATTATTTGCCCGTAGTCCTCAACAATTCAAACCATCTTTTATCATCCGTTGTGTTAGTTTTTATGGTGCAGACATAAGTGATGATACATTTATAGATAAAACAGATTGTATAGGTACATTGGAAGATCAGTATAGGTCTGCAATAATTTTTTTGAAAAACAATTTACGATTAGTACAACAGCCTAATGGCAGTTTTAACCAGCCGGGTAGTTTAGAAATAAGCGAAAAGGCATTGGAAGAAGTTATTGTAAATGCCTTGTTTCATAGAGACTATTCAAAAAATGCAGTCATTAGAATATTGATCTTTAAGGATAGGGTAGAAGTGATAAGCCCAGGTTGTTTGCCAAATCATTTAACGGTAGAACATATAATAAACAATAATTCAGTTATCAGAAACTCCATTATTGTTTCACATGCAAGCAAAATATTGCCTTATTCAGGCATAGGTTCAGGTATTCGTAGAATATTAAATGCAGAACCAAATACTAATTTTAAGGATGATAAAAGTGGGGAGCAATTTACAACCATCCTCCCACGAAAAGAATTCAACAAGCATTAAGTGAGTAGATTCAACTTAGCTAGCGCACTTCACAAACCACTTACGACGCACTTGCTGCTTCCGCATCTTCTGTCACAAGTTGCTTCGCTAATATTAACTACTCGGTTCTTTTGTATCTGACTAATCGGTTGTCGTTACTTTTGTTAGTAGGCACATTTGCGTAATAATTTAAAAAAATACAATAGTCAATGATGTACGTATTGATAATACATGAAGTAGCAGATTATTCAGCCTGGAAGAAGATATTTGATAATGCTGCTACCATTAGAAAAGAAGCTGGCGAAATATCCTATCAGGTGCTTAAATATGACCAAAACGCCAATAAGATTGTCCACTTCTCTGTATGGACTTCTGTAGCAAATGCAAAAAGGTTCTTCGAGTCACCCAAGTTGGTTAAAATTAGAAAAGATGCTGGAGTAAAAGCACCAGAGTTTATCTATTTAGAGGAACTTGAAAAGGGCATTTTGTAATACGGCAGTTAGTAGGTGTATCAGGTCTCTCAGCTAGTCTGCGTCAGTTGCTACAATCTACAAAGGCTTGCTCAGCTAGTCCCCTGCTAGTTCGCGCCACTCGCTACAATCTACTAGGGCTAGCGCATCGCTTGTAGTCTGCCTTCGCTAAGGTCTTAATCTATCCCCCTGCTAACACGCCGTCTGTAGCGCATCATTTTACTAATATTAACTGCCCTTACTACAGCTATAACCTATTTTGCTACCAGAATTAAATAACCTGAACATATATAAAACAAGAAAATGCCATACAACTATTTGAAGATAAAAATGTGCTGACACTGTGGGATGCAGAACATTAGAAATGGTATTTTTCTATTGTAGATGTAATTGGTGTTTTAGCCGATAGCCCCCAATCCCAGAAATTATGGAGTGTTTTAAAAACTAGGTTAAAGTCTGAAGGAAGTCAGTTGGTTACAGATTGCAACCAACTGAAAATGCAATCGGCGGATGGTAAGTTCTATAAAACAGATGTAGCCGATACTGAGCAGCTTTTTAGGCTTATACAATCTATTCCATCGCCAAAGGCAGAACCTTTTAAACTTTGGTTGGCAAAGATTGCATCGGAAAGATTAGACGAAATGCAAGACCCAGAACTAACCATTGACAGGGCTTTGGAACAATACCTGCAATTGGGGTATTCTGAAAACTGGATAAATCAGCGGCTTAAACGCAGATTACGCAATAGGACTCTACTACAACTCTCAACTACTTCAAAGACAGGCATTTGTTTGATTTATTCTCCTTCAACGTAATACATTATGTTTTCAGTCGAAAAATCTGCTCAAATACTTGTCTTTTTTGTATTTGAGACTTTCGTAAAGAGTCTATTACGTAATCTGGGTTAAAAGTATTGAGATACGAAAGTAACTAACCGACGAATGGAAAAACAGGGGACTGAAAGAGGGGCAACAATTTGCGACACTGACTGATATTATAACCAAAGCATGGGCTGGCAAAACCACCAAAGAATATAAAGTTTTAAAAGGCTTGAAAAAAGCGAATTTGCGGGACAACATGACCAATGGATCAACTTTTTACTTTTTATTTTCAACTTACTAAGGATTATATCCAACATCTTCAATGAGTCCTTTGCCCTGTGCAGCAGCCGTTGCTAACTCATCACATCTATTATTCATTGCATTATCTGCATGGCCTTTAACCCAAATAAATTTTATCTTAAACTTTCGAGAAAGCTGGTAATAGCGTGTCCATAAATCTTTATTCTTTTTTCCACCCTTAAAGTCAGTTTTTATCCATCCATCAAGCCAACGCTTTTCCACACTATCAACAATATATTTACTATCCGTATAAATAGTAACAGGAATATCATTCCTTGTAAGGCTTTCTAGTGCAACAATGACTCCCATTAGTTCCATTCTGTTATTGGTGGTCAACTTAAAGCCTTGAGATATTTCTTTTCTTTTTTCTCCCCATTGCAACACAATTCCATATCCCCCTGGGCCAGGGTTTCCTCTTGATGAACCGTCTGTATATATGATTAGTGGATTAGACATTTTTTAAGTAAGTAGATGTTAATGATAAGAATATTATTTTGTAACTGTTCAGGGGATATTTACCACGAATTAAATAAGGAAAAAACTAATGACAATAAAGTTAAGAGTCCTCGAATGGTAGTTTTAAAAAAATAATACGACGCAATCCTTGTGTTTTTGGTGAATGCTTTAGTGCCACATATCTAATGTTTTTTGAAAAAATCTTAGTGTTACTAGTGATAAAAAATCATGTTGATAAATAACTAGAATAAAACAGGCTGTCTCTAGGGTTAGAAACAGCCTGAATCAAAATATAAAGGGTACAGATTATAAATAATGATACCAAGTGCGATTCAAATCCCAAGCTTCAAACTCTTTAACGACATCGCTTAAAAAACTTGCACCAACGCTTCCATCTATTATGCGATGGTCGTAGCTTAACGATAGATACATCATGTGCCTAATGCCAATTGTATCATTGCTGGGAGATTCAATAACTACAGGTCTTTTCTTAATTGTTCCAGCAGCTAATATGGCAACCTGAGGTTGGTTAATGATAGGGGTTCCCATCAATGTTCCAAAAGTACCCACATTTGTGAACGTGAAAGTGCCTCCAGAAACATCATCTGGTTTTAACTGATTACTTCTAGCATCGTTTGCTAACTTGTTTACTGCTGCACTTAGCCCAACGATATTAAGTTGGTCAGCACCCTTAATAACAGGAACAATTAGATTGCCGGTAGGCAATGAGGTTGCCATTCCTATATTTAAGTCTTTCTTGATGATTATTTTATCGCCATCAACAGATGCATTCAGAAGAGGGTATCTTTTTAATACTTTCACAATGCAATCAATAAACATTGGGGTGAAAGTAATTTTAGTTCCTTCTCTTTTTTCGAAATCATTTTTAACCCTTTCTCTCCATAAAACCATGTTGGTTACATCAGCTTCGGCAAAACTTGTCACATGAGGACTCGTATGAACACTATCAACCATGTGTTTAGCAATCAGTTTACGCATTCTGTCCATCTCGATAATTTCTACATTGCCAGTAGGGTGAGCAGAAGTAGGAGAGGTGTATTTGCCAGAACCACCTTCGGCTAGCGTAACTAAAGGAACGCTCGGTGTGGTTGGAGGAACCATGTAAACGGGCTTTAACTCTTTAGGGGTTTGCTCCGTAGCTGGTGTAGTATATTTTACTTCTTCAACAACAGGGGCTGGAGAATGATAAACAACTTCTTCCTTTTTAAGCTCAACTGGTTGTGGAACAAACGCTTCCACAACCAGTTGAGGAGCTTGTTGAACAATTGGTTGCGGAACAAATGCTTCCACAACAGGTTGGGGAGCAGGTTCAATAATTGGTTGCGGAAAAAATGCTTCCACAACAGGTTGGGGAGCAGGTTCAATAATTGGTTGCGGAACAAACGCTTCTACAACAGGTTGGGGAGCTGGTTCAATAATTGGTTGCGGAACAAACGCTTCCACAACAGGTTGGGGAGCCGGTTCAACAATTGGTTGCGGAACAAACGCTTCCACAACAGGTTGGGGAGCTGGTTCAACAATTGGTTGTGGAACAAACGCTTCCACAACAGGTTGAGGAGCTGGTTCAACAATTGGTTGCGGAACAAACGTTTCCACAACAGGTTGAGAATAAATGATAGGCTCAACTATAGGTTGAGGATATATTAAAGGTTGTTCTACAATCGGTTGTGGAGCAATGTATACTAGTGTATCTGCTGTCTTTTGTAAAATCACTGGTTGAATTGGTGTTGGAACAACAATAGATTCCTGACGTATTTGTTCAGGAGTTTGTTGATAGGCTTGCACAGGAGGTTGTGGAAAACTTGCTTGAGCAGGTGCAAATGTTGGTACTTTCCCAGCTCTTTTGTCTGCAACATATTGTATAATATCTTTCTTAGAAACCCTTCCATCTGCACCAGTCCCTGGAATTCTTTCTAACTCGCTAAGACTTATGCCTTCACTATTAGCTATGTTTAAGACTAATGGGGAGAAGAACCTGTTATTGCCCGTAGATGTTGGGTAAGAAGTAGTTGAAGGAGCCGGCTGAAAAGGGATGTTTTCTTCGTAGTTTGTAATTGATGGCATAACTGTGTGCTGTATGGGGTCAAAAGTTGTTTGCGGGGCAATTGTTGGTTCAGGAATTACCTTAATTGGCTGCGGAATTGATGTTGGCTTATTTATTACTGTATCAATTTTTGCAATAACGCTACCTACGGGAACAACATTGTTTACAGGATATAAAATTTCAGACAAAATGCCCTCAACAGGAGACGGTATTTCGCTGTCAACTTTATCGGTAGCTATGTCTAATATAGTTTCGTCCATTTTTACATGATCGCCAACTTTCTTGTGCCATTTAAGTATAGTGGCTTCCATTATACTCTCGCCCATTTTAGGCATTGTTAAATCAATTATAGCCATACAAACAGTTTGTTTTTTAGGTCATTAAAGACCGTTAAACGCTTAAAACAATGATTAAATATTGCAAGCTCTAATATGTAGCATCTTTAAAATTCTGTGACAGGATTAATGAAAAATGCTCAAATATTAATTTTCAAAAATAGATTTTTACTAGCGAAAGTTATTCTATGGTTATCCACATTTTGAGATTCTGAGCAGGTTCAGGGCATTTAATGCTGTTAACTGGATATTTCTCTCTCTGTTGTGGTGCAAATAATAACATTTTGAAATAGTTTTCCCCACTCCACTAACAGCTATCCACACCATTCCCACAGGTTTTTCTTCTGTTCCCCCATCTGGTCCCATGATTCCACTCACTGCAATACTGTAATCTGTTTGCATAATTTCTCTTACACGCTCGGCCATTATACGCACAGTTTCCTCGCTTACTGCCCCTACAGTTTCTAAAATGGTTTTAGGAACCTGAAGTACATTTGTTTTAATAGAATTATCGTAACTAACAATACTTCCTTTAAAATAGGCAGATGCACCTGGCATAGAAGTAAGCAAATGAGCAATATATCCACCTGTACAACTTTCTGCTGTTGAAATAGTTTTACCGTTTTCTTTCAATTGTCTAGCTATCACAGCTTCCATCGGCAAGTCTTCATCAATTACCAGATACTCTTTTACTTTAGCTTTTAGCTTTTCAAAATGAATGCTCAATAATTCAAATAATGCGTCTTTGTTTTCACCTTCGGCAGATAAACGAAGTCTAACCATGCCGCTATTAGGTAAATAGGCAAGCTTAATAAAAGAAGGTAATGCAGCTTCTTCTTCTTTAATAAGGTCGGCCAAAAAACTTTCGCCAATGCCAGCAGTAAGTAGTGTGCGGTGAACAATATTGGATGTATGAATCTTGTTAGGTAGCAATGGCAAAACAACGTTTGTCATTATCCATTTCATTTCGTGCGGCACCCCAGGTAATGATATGAATATGGTGCCGTCTTTTTCAAACATCATTCCGGGGGCTGTGCCTACTTCATTAAACAAAACGGTACAAACATCGGGTACTTCGGCTTGCTTACTATTCGATTCAAGCATTGGCCGTTTAAGCCTATTGACAAAAATGTTGGTTACATGTGCCAATGTTGCTTCGTCAACAACTAATTTTCCACCGAAATATTTGCACAACAACGGCTTGGTTATGTCATCAGATGTTGGCCCTAAACCTCCTGTAATTAAAACAACAGAAGCATGTTTGCTTTCTTCATCAAGCGCACTCCATATATCATCCCAACTATCACCAACTGCAACTCTATGTTTAATAGACACCCCAATCTTATTTAGTTCTTGTGCCATCCACGCACTATTTGTATCTACCACCTGACCAATCAATAACTCGTCCCCAATCGTTATTATCGAAGCAAAACTTGCACTCATATCAATTTTATATTAAATGTTAAACAACTTCTTCTTAATTTCCGTGCAAATTACCGACGTAATAATGAGATATACTAAACTAGTTTTTACACTATTTCTTTCAATTCAAGTAGCAATGGCACAAAATGTTACTGAACGAATAAATGTTGCACTAAATAAAATGTTGTTGGAGTCATCAATTAAGCATGCTACAGTTAGCTTGTTTGTCTTGAATAGCAAAACCAATGAAGTAGTTTTCGATTACAATAGTGAAGTTGGCATGGCACCAGCTAGTTCTCAAAAAATTATTACCAGCATAACTGCCTATGAAACATTAGGAAATGATTTTCAATTTAAAACTACACTAGGATATTCGGGACTAATTAAAAACGGAACATTGAATGGTAATTTAATAATTTCCGGTTCAGGAGATCCCACAATGGCTAGTTGGCGATATGCCACTACAAAAGATACTGTGATACTAAATAGATGGATTGAAGCAATTAAACAAGTTGGTATTACTAAGATAAACGGGAACGTGCTCCTCAATTCAAGTGCCTTTTCTGCACAGCCTGTGCCTGGAGGATGGCCATGGGAAGATTTAGGTAATTATTATGGGGCAGGCTGCTGGGGACTAAACTGGCGCGAAAATCAGTTTGATTTAACAATTGTGCCAAGTAAAAAGGAGGGCGAACAAAGCAGTATATCTTCTGTAAAACCTTCACTTCCATTAAAATTTTCACTGATAAATAAGGTTAAAACTGGCAAGGTTAATACAGACAAGGAAGCATACTTTTATACTGCTCCTTACAGTTCTGAAGGTTTTGTATATGGAAACATACCGTTACATAGCAAACCATACACTATTACTTGTGCAATGCCCAATCCTATTAATCAGCTAACTGATGCACTGTCTTTAAGTCTTAAAAATGCCAATATTAGGTATGATAAAATTGTAAATTCTATTGAATTACTACAATCAAATGATACAGTGGCTAAGGCTGATTCCATATTTAATACCTATCTGTCACCGCCATTAGACAGCATAAATTATTGGTTTTTAAAGAAGAGTGTAAATTTATATGGGGAAGCTTTATTAAAGTCCATAGCATTATCACAAGCAGGGGAGGGGACTATTGAAAAAGGAGTGCATTTTGTTAAGCAGTTTTGGCAGGATAGGGGAATAGAGAAAAGCGAATTGCACATGATTGATGGAAGTGGTTTATCGCCAAGTAACAGAATTACAACAAATGCCTTGGTAACAGCTTTGCAGTATTCGCGCAACAAACCATGGTTTCCTTCATTTTATTACGCCCTCCCATTATTTAATAATATGAAGTTAAAAAGTGGCACTATGGGAGGTGTAAAAGCTTTTGCAGGATATCATACTAGCAAAGCTGGAACTGAATACACCGTGGCAATGATTGTAAATGATTTCGATGGAACATCTGCTGACGTAACACAAAAGATGTTTCAGGTTTTAGATGAGCTGAAATAAAAAAACAAACAAAGTCTTCAATGATTTTTTTAGTACTGTATGATGCTTGTTCCTTGATTGCCATTAAGTTTCAGCCAATTTAATTTATAGCCCCATGCACATCCTGAAGAAACTTGGTTGCCCGATGAATCTACGCCGTATGTTAAGGTTATCTTTTGATTGTTTGCATTTGAAGTGCTTGTAGAAACATAAATTCTCATACCAGATAATGGATTATAAAATCCACAATCTTTTGTAGAAACTATATCCTGAGGAGCTTGTACTAAAAAATTATTACCAAATCTATTGAAGCCACCAATTGTACATGCATTGCCATTTATTGTAGAATCTCCACCTGTAATAAAAGTAAGTGATTGCTTTTTGAATGAATTTTTTCTTGAGATCCAACATATACTTTTAGCTCCATTATCAAATGTAACTGTATCGTAGGAGTGCATGGTATAAATTGAAGTGTATGGCAAACCATAAAATCTATTACCACCAGACACATTGGTCAAAATTCGTGTTCCAAGATAGGTTCTGGTTTTGCTTCCACGAGTAAGTGTTATGCTGTAGGTTTCTTTTATGATAGCTCCAGTATCAATCCATTTTTTTTCATTCATTATTTCCACAACCACCGTTCCTCTCTTCAAATACCCAGTTGTTAAATCCTTAATACCCTTATATCTCAAAATTAATCTAGGTATTTTTAGTTTAAATGCTAGACGGTCTATGATTATACCTGGCAATGAAGTACTGTCAATATAGACAGAATCGGTAATGCCAAAGGTTGAAATGTTTGCATTTTGTTCTGTAGAGAACTTTCCAAATCCTGGTGTTAATTCGGCTGCTGAAATGGCATCATTAGCAATAGCGTCATCATCACTTTCTAAATCAGATTGATCAACGGCATTTTGTGTTACAGTACTTTGTAGCGAGTTCTCTTCAGAGGAAGAAGGAGTTGTAACACTATTCGTTTTTTTGCAGGCAATTAATAGAATGAATACCGAACAAAATATGAATAATGAACCTAAAGCAATCTTTTTCATTTTTATTGTTTTTGTGTGTTGAATAATGTTTAAAACAAACCAAAGATAATTTTATAAAAGAAAATGCTGCTTAGTTCACCAAAATGTAATAAAGCATTTAAGGCATAAAAGAGTATTAATTCCTTAGCTACTACTCCGGAGCTTTACTACAAAGTAAACAAGAAAAAAACAAAGGAATCTTAACATTAGCCTTCCAATGGGTAATTCTACAGAAATAATAACCTTCAATCCTTGTAATCTTGGACATTACCTTGGTTTGGCTAGTGGTGTAATACCCCTTGGATGTTATTATTTTTAATTTTCGATGTTGGTTTTGAAACTTTTAAAAAGAGAGACCTTTATTTAGGTAAAACTTATTGGTTCACAGGTATAGTTAATTGAATTGCCATTTAAAACCCTCATATTAGAAATATAATTTAGGTTAGGGATGCTACTTTATATAGTTCTTCTCAATTGATATAGATAGATGAATTAAAATGAACGCCACTTTTTTTATTTAATATTGGAGTATAATTTATCAGTCGAGTCCACTAAGGATTTCAAATAGAAAAATGCAAATGGGGAGGTAAGGAAGGGAAAAAAACGGCAAACAAAAGACCCAAAGAAGGGGAGAAAAAAAGGGTCGATTGCTTTAAGGGGACTTGTTAGATTTAATTTCAGTATAAAATTATTTTAAAAACTTAATAACTCAAAGTGATTGTAAGGAAAGGTGAAAAGTGGTAGGCTTATGTTGCCACTTATTTAAAAAAGGTTGCCATTTATGGAAGAATGGTTGCCGTTTATTCCAGAACGGTTGCCGTTTATGCCAGAAAGGTTGCAGTTTATGCCAGAATGGTTGCTCTTTATGAGATAAAAGGAGCAACCGATTCAATAATGGTTGCCGTTTATGACCCAAAAAGGGCAACCAATACCCCTTCCGGTTGCCGTTTATGAGTCATTCATTGCCCTTTTTGACTCATAAACGGCAATGCCATGACGATTTGATTGAACATTTTGGAGCAGAATGCCTATAAAACATGCAAACTATACAATTTGAGTAGCTGCTAAGTGGGAGAAGTGAAATAAAAGCCCCCTTTTATACTCCCATTTTTGCATCCTTAAAGTAAAACGCTTTATCGTAATTGCTTGTCCCTTTGCAACTTCTTTGCGAATAGCTTTGTGGAATTTGCAATTGAAATTTCCCTCCATATTAAAATAAATAAAAAAGGAAGGTTTCGCTAAAAGCGAAGCCTTCCTTAAAAGAGCTTATTGAAATATATTTCAATAAGCTCTTTTATTAAATACTACATTTAAAAAGTATCAATTCCACTAATAATATCGAAAATCCAACTATTTATATTCTTTAATAAATGAAATAGAAAATCAATGAATTAGATATTTGAATTATCGGTCTTATTTGGAGGAGTCTGATTGTTGTTTCTTAAGTAATTCTATAATAATATCCAGTTTTTCCAATTCTAGTTTGCTTAGTTGTACTTGTAATGCCTCAATTTCTTTCTTTGCATCAATATTTATTTGATAATCGTTTTGAGCTTGAATCCTATCCCTTTGGTTTTGTCTGTTTTGCGACATCATTATTATAGGAGCTGCATAAGCTGCTTGCGTTGAAAAAATAAGGTTCAGTAGTATAAATGGATATTCGTCCCAGTGCCTAACAATCCCAATCACATTTAGCACCATCCATATCACTACAATGATGGTTTGCCAAATAATAAAATTCCAGGATCCCATTCCGTTTGCAACACTATCTGCAATCCTGTCTCCGAACGATAATGACTCATTGTGTTTTTCATGCCATGTTTTCTTGTGCATATTCTTAATTTTTTTTGTACAAATCTAATGAATGTTTAAACGAAGAATAGATGCCTTGAATCTGATTGACAAATCGGCTCTAAATTTTCAGAAAAAGCGTGTTTCTTATTAATCACTGTTACATTACCATTAAAAGTGGCACATTAAAAATGTATTAAAATAAATAGTCCAACAGTTGTTTATTGCAGTGTCATGTTTATTTTAAGTCAGATTAGTTACTCATAAATTTCTTATAGGAAGAATTGTTTCATAAAATGAAAATACTAATAGTTGCCATTTTTATCTGCTTATCAATTGTTGGAGTATCGCAGAATACTACCAGTACCGAAATTACACCCAACGGTCAAAAGCTTGTGAAGCTTTTAGATTCTTCGCATTTGGATAGATTATGGCAAAAAGGGTATACTGTAAACTGGCTCACTGGTGTTTCCATTTCAAAAACAAGTTCTTCACTTACTCATTGCAGTGCTTATGGTGCTGCAATCGCTTATCGTTTGGGTGTATATTTACTTCGTCCTCCTCAGCATGGGCAAACATTGCTAGCCAATGCACAGTGTGTTTGGCTGGCTACTGATAGTGCCAAAAACTTAGGGTGGCAAAAGGTGTCCACAGCATTAGAGGCGCAAAATGCTGCTGATAGCGGCTTTCTTGTAGTTATAGGTTATCAAAACCCTAATCCGAAATCTCCTGGTCATTTTGCTATCGTTCGTCCTGCAGTAAAAACACTTACTTTGTTGAATGCCGAAGGGCCACAAGAGTCACAGTCTGGCAATATTAATTCAGAGAACATTTCAATGAAAGTGGGTTTTTCATCCCATCCCCTTGCATTTCCCAATGGAGTAATATATTATCGACATAACGTAAATTGGGATAACCTCACCTTGCCAGTTCAGTTTTTTAATATACAGTTAGAGGCCGTTGGAAATGATATTAAAATTAGTTGGCAAACTGCCTCCGAATTGAACACAAGGTCTTTCACCATTCAAAGAAGTGTAGATGGAATTTCTTTTTCTGATGTAGGTAATCAAGATGCTATTGGAGACGGTGCTAATAGCTATTCGTTTATGGATGAGTTTGGGGTCAGTAATTTACAGAATATTCTTTTTTATCGATTGAAAAGTGTAGATATTGAAGGCAGCATTTGTTTTAGTAAAGTAGTGTCGATTCTACCAAAAAATAGTGATTATCATTGGGTGATTGCGCCAAACCCAGCTAAAGATTTTACAACCATTCGATTCAATAGTGCTATTAATAAGGCAATGATTATGGTTTATGATTTTAATGGCAAAGAAGTTCTAACACAAAATATTAACCGAGAAACAAATCTTGTTATTTTAAATACAGAAAAATTAGCAAATGGGGTATATGTATTAAAAGTAAATACATATTTGGGATGCCGTAATCAAAAGCTGGTAATACGAAGATGAAATTATTAAGATTGAAGACATTTAAATATGCCAACTAACTTCTTGCAAAATACCACAGTGAAACAAGTAGGAAGTAATCTATAAATATCTATCCTAGAAGGGAATTGATAGGATAATTTGAATAATAAAGTACGGTTTATGGCTTTCCAAAGGGTTTTAATCCAGTATAACATCATGTTTAAATAGTTTAATTGAAATAAACGCCGCTTTCAAACTTTCTTCTTTAAAGAAAAAAGCCTTGACTAGATTAATCCTCACTTGCCTTCCCTACAGAAAGCTTTTCGGATTTTGCGGTTAACATAACCTCAATAATTAATCTAAAAAGGGGTGTTTATTTCAATTAAACTGCTTAACTACTAAAGGTAATGATCGCCCTTTAAGCGTTTAACTTCAGCAACATATTCTTTTATGGCTTGTTCTTTTTCTTTTTTACAAACCAATAACGCATCAGGTGTATCAATAACAATAAAGTCATCTAAGCCTTGCAATACGATTAATTTTTTAGCTGGAGCACTAACCATACATTTAGATGCATCTATAATTACCACATTTTCACTAGCAATTGCATTGCCTAATGAATCTTTTTCAAGGTTGTCATAAGCACTTGTCCATGTACCCAAATCAGTCCATCCAAAAGAAGAAGGAATAACAAATACATTTTCTGCTTTTTCCATCAACGCAACATCAACTGCAACATTTTTGCACATTGGATAAATGCGGTCAATTGCTTCTTTTTCTGCCGGTGTATTGAAGTTGTGTTTTTCTGCATCAAATAGTTCAAATGTATCTAAATCATACTTTTCAAAACCATCAACTACGTCTTTAGCTTTCCAAATAAATATTCCTCCATTCCACAAGAAATCTCCACTATCCAAAAACTTCTTTGCTATTTCTAAACTAGGTTTTTCCGTAAATGTTTTCACCCTGA
The DNA here is from genome assembly GCA_947447825.1 of Chitinophagaceae bacterium. GTDB lineage: Bacteria > Bacteroidota > Bacteroidia > Chitinophagales > Chitinophagaceae > Parasediminibacterium. The sequence continues at coordinate 32,438 of CANFLL010000012.1, forward strand.
AAATACCATCGCCTGCATCATCATCCTGATCAAACTGGATATATCCATAACCAGTGTTAGGATAAGTTGGTTGAATGCCAAGCGTAACAAATGCAGTGTTTTTACTAACAAAATCTAATGCTTTCTTTGCAATTTCAATAAAAGTATCCTGATCAGCAATCATGTGATCGCTAGGCGCAACTATTAAACTTGCATTCGGGTTTTTTTGTAATAATTTAAATGAAATATATGCCACACAAGGTGCTGTGTTTTTTCGGCTCGGCTCGGCTATTATGTTTTCTAACGGTATTTCAGGTAGTTGTTCAGCACAAATAGCACTATACTCTGCAGCTGTAACCACATATATATTTTCCTTAGGAACAAATTGTGCAAAACGCTCATAAGTCCATTGGATAAGACTTTTTCCGGTATTTAAAATATCCAGAAACTGTTTAGGGTAACCAGTGCGGCTTTGAGGCCAAAAGCGGCTACCTATTCCTCCAGCCATGATGGCCACGTAATAATTGGGATTGTTCATCTTTTCTTAGTTGAATTGTTTAAATTAAAAAATCAAAAATAGGGGTTAATGTCTTCTGTAAATTGCCTTCTAATATTATTTAATTATAAAGCAGTTTTTTGTATTGATTCAAAATTCAATCTGCCAAATGCAATTTTATCTTCATCGTATAAATGGGATATTAATTAGGGTAATTTATTCCTTCTTTTATTAGTTCGTGCAAATGTAATATTCCTATATATTGCCCATTGTCCACAACAATAAGTTGACTAATGTCGAAATGTGCAAATATTTCTAATGCATCTACTGCCATTGTAAGTGGATTAATTGTTTTCGGATTAGTTGTCAAGATGTCTTGTGCAGTTATGTTTTTGATACTATCACTTCGCTCCAGCATTCTACGCAAGTCGCCATCTGTAATAATACCGATTATACTATTCGTTTCATCTACTACTGCCGTTACCCCCAATCTTTTTTCTGTAATTTCCACAATCACTTCTTTCAATGTGGCTGTGGGCAGAACCTTTGGAGGCTGTTGATTTGCCACTAAATCTTTCACTTTTAAATACAATCTCTTTCCTAGATTTCCACCTGGATGAAAGCGGGCAAAATCCTCAGAGCCAAAACCTTTCATCTCCATCAAGCAAACGGCAATAGCATCCCCCATTACCATTTGGGCAGTTGTGCTGCTAGTTGGGGCAAGATTGTTAGGGCAAGCTTCTTTGCTAACGGTTGTATTGATTACTATATTGGCTTGCATGGAAAGAAAACTATCGGTGTTTCCCACGATAGCAATTAGTAAATTGTTGAAGTTTTTTATTAGCGGTACAAGTGATTTTATCTCCGGACTTTCGCCACTTTTGCTTATGATAATAACCAAATCATCAGGTTGAACCATTCCTAAATCGCCATGAATGGCATCGGCAGCGTGCATAAATAATGAAGGGGTACCAGTGGAATTTAAGGTGGCTACAATCTTTTGAGCCACAATGGCACTTTTGCCAATTCCACTAATAATCACTCTGCCCTTACATTCATTTATAGCTTTAACAGCACTTTCGAAGTTAAAATCAATAAAGTCTTGTAATCCTGCAATGGCGGCAGATTCCAAAGCAATTGTATTATGAGCTGTTTGTAAAATCGTTGAATTCATGCGAGGCAAAGTTATGTTTCAAGAATATAGCTTTTTATAGTTTTTTCAAATCGAATTTAATTCTTTCCTGAAGAGGAATGATGCAAAATTCAGCTTCTTTAATGAGGAAATGCAAGTTAGTTACCTCTAAATAATCTAAATAATTTAAAGCATGGCTCATTCATATACTATCTAACTGTTTGGGAAGATCGTTCTGTAAAGTTTTTTTACAGCTAATTGCACAGGAAAATACTAATATTTTTTAAACTTTTTTAGCAGTGCAATTTGTGGTAATTTGGTTTTTGCGGAGGCAGGTTATTAAATTGGAAAAATCAGATTACTAATTTCAGACTTTGTAAGAATCTTTTGTAGCACCTTTGTTAAAAAATTCTTGATCAATCTCAGGATTTGTAACACTGTGATTACAAAAGAAAGCACATGTGATACAAAGTAATTCTAGGCATTCAAATTGGATCTACATATTAAATTTATTTGAATAAAGAAAGTGTTAACCTGTAAAAGCGAACAAATGAAATAACATTATGATTGCTGTAACTTGATTAAAATCATAAATCTAAATGTGGACTTATAAAAAAAAATAAAAATTGCTTACGAAATAAACTTTCTAATGATTAACTTCGTAACCCTCTTAAACCCACTGACTTAGTTTTTGTAAATAAAATTTCAAAGAAAATAAATTAAGCTAGTGCCAAAAGAATCATTATTTTCATTTTAAAGACGCCCCTAAGTTTGGGGTTTTAACCTTATGGGTATAAATATTATGGCTTCAACAAGAAAAAACACGCAAAGCGCTGCGAGCAAAAAAGTTAGGGTTTCCCCCAAGAAAATAGCCGATGAAGATATCGTCATCAACAAATTAACCACTGATGATGGAAAAGCCCCCGATATTTATGAAGGATTGAAAAAATACTTCGGATTCACAGAATTTAAAGGAACACAAGAGAAAAGTATTAATAGTCTTTTGGCAGGTCACGACACATTCGTTATTATGCCTACAGGTGGAGGAAAAAGTCTTTGTTACCAATTGCCAGCTTTATTATTGCCAGGTTGTTGTATTATTGTTTCTCCACTAATTGCTTTGATGAAAAATCAGGTTGATTTAGTAAGAGGTTATAGCGAACAAGATAATATTGCTCACTTCTTAAATTCTTCTCTAAATAAGTCACAGATTACTACCGTTAAAAATGATTTAGTTGCGGGGAAAACTAAATTGTTATATGTGGCACCAGAAACCTTAACAAAACAAGAAAACCTAGATTTCTTTAGTGATATTGAAATTTCTTTTTTTGCAGTCGATGAGGCACACTGTATTAGTGAATGGGGACATGATTTCAGACCTGAATATAGACGTTTGAGAGAAATGATGGACATCATAAACTCAAAAATTCCTGTTATTGCCTTAACAGCTACAGCTACCCCTAAGGTTCAAAGCGATATTGAAAAGAATTTAGGGTTACGTAAACCCAATGTTTTTATATCTTCTTTTAATAGGGCTAACCTTTTCTATGAAATACAGCCCAAATTGCAAAAGGAGCAAACTATTAAAAGCATTACTAAATTTATTTCTCATCACAAAGGAAAAAGTGGTATCATATACACGCTGAATCGCAAAACAACTGAGGAACTGGCAGAAGTGTTAATGGCAAACAATATTAAAGCGGTTGCTTACCATGCTGGATTAGATCAAAAATTGAGAGCAGAAAGACAAGACCAATTTTTGAATGAAGATGTTCATGTTATTGTGGCAACCATTGCCTTCGGTATGGGCATTGACAAGCCAGATATTCGTTTTGTGATACATTATAATATTCCAAAATCAATTGAAAACTATTACCAAGAAACGGGGCGAGCAGGTCGTGATGGATTAGAAGGTATTTGTGTGCTTTATTATTCTCACAAGGATGTTGCTAAGTTGGAACATTTAATGCGAGATAAACCATTGAGTGAAAGAGAGGTAGGTGCTCAGTTGATAGATGAAACTGTTGCTTATGCCCAAAGTAGCGTATGCCGTAGAAAGGTATTGTTACATTATTTTGGTGAGGATTGGGGTGACCAAAATTGTGGAAATTGCGACAACTGTACACATCCTAAGGAAAAGATTGAAGCCAAGGAAGATGTTGTGAAAGCTATTCAGGTGATTCAGGTTCTAGATGAAAGATTTCCTACAGCTTACACAGTTGATATGATTATGGGTAAGCTTACTCCTCAAGTAATGATGTATCGTCATGAAAGCAAGCCTGTTTTTGGAATTGGTAAGGATAAGGATAGTCATTTTTGGAATAGCCTTATTAGGCAGATGCTACTAGAAAATTTAATCAGAAAAGATATAGAAGAGTATGGATTACTAAAATTAACAGAAGCAGGAGAAGTATTTGTTAAAAAGCCCACTACATTCAAAATTGTCTTAAACAACATCTTTACAGACGAAGATGACGATGATGATTACAGTGAAAATAGTGCAGCACCAACAGGTTCAACTACTGATGAAGTTCTTTTTGATATGCTAAAAGAATTGCGCCAAAAAGAAGCCAAGAAAAAAGGGTTGCCACCATTTGTTATTTTCTTAGAGAATTCTTTGCAAGATATGTGTAATATTTTTCCTACTACACTAACTGAATTAGAAAAGTGTCAAGGAGTAAGTAAGGGTAAGGCGTTGAAATATGGTAAACCTTTTGTTGAAATGATTGCTACTTATGTGGAAGCTAACAATATTGAAAAACCAGATGAATTTGTGATGAAATCTGTTGCTAATAAATCTAGCAACAAAATTTACATCATTCAAAACATCGATAAAAAGATTCCTTTAGAAACCATTGCTAAGAATAAAAGTCTAAAGCTTCCTCAGTTGTTAGAGGAAATGGAGACAATTGCTGCAAGTGGTACTAAATTAAATTTAGATTATGCCATTGATGATTGGTTAGATGAATATGACCAAGATGACATCATAGAATACTTTAAAAATTGTGAAACTTCCTCTCTCGAAGTAGCGCAAAAGGAATTGAGTGATAATGACTATACTTGGGAACAATTGAAAATCATGAGGATTAAATTCCTTAGTGTTTACGGGAACTAACTGCTAAGTATAATTTTAAAAAAGGCTTTAAGTTGTAAGATATTACAACTCAAAGCCTTTTTTATTGCTTGAAAATGTCTACAAATACATTTTTAATATTAGAGTCCTTAGTTCAACTTTGTCAAAGTAGAACTAATTCATGATGATAATTAATTGTTGGATTATTATCTTGATAGGGGCGTTTCAGAGTTTTTGTCCATCTTAACTCCCGAATAACCATCCATGCCCATTTCTGGTAAGTCTAAACCATATAATTCAACATCTGCTGTAACCCTGTTGCCAACTAATTTATTCAGAAAAGTAAATAATAACCATCCACAAAAACCGATGAAAATCAAATTAGTAATCGCGCCAATTGCTTCTGCGGCAAACTGACCTGCGTCGCCATAAAATAGTCCTGTAACATTTCCTTTAACGCCATTTAGACCGTCTCCATAAGTACCATCAGCAAATAATCCAAGCGATAATATTCCCCATAAACCATTAGCTCCATGAACAGCAATGGCACCAACAGGGTCATCAATTTTTAATTTTTTTTCTACTAATAAGGTTACTTCTACTACAATAATTCCAGCTATTAAACCAATCACCAAACTTCCTAATGGAGAAACAAAAGCACAAGGTGCAGTAATAGCTACTAAACCAGCAAGCAATCCATTACACATCATACTCACATCTGGTTTTGATCCTCTTAAATGCCATATCCAAAGTGTAGCCGTAAGTGTACCACCACAAGATGCCAACATCGTATTGAAAGCAACTACCGAAAAGCGTAAGTCTGTTCCTGCAAACGTAGAACCAGCATTAAAACCAAACCACCCAAAAGCTAAAATGAGTGTTCCTAAAACAGCCATCGGAATGTTATGACCAGGAATAGCATTTGTTGAACCATCTTTGTTGTATTTTCCTACTCTTGGTCCTATCATTTTAGCGCCAACAAAAGCTAAAACACCGCCTGTTAAATGTACTACTGATGATCCGGCAAAGTCTACCATCCCATGCCCCAAGCCGAAATTTGTACCCAACTGGGCTAGCCAGCCACCACCCCACACCCAGTTTCCAAAAATTGGATAAATTAATCCGCCAATTATTGCTCCAAAGATTGCAAAGGAAGCAAATCTCCATCGCTCTGCCATGGCTCCTGTTGGGATAGTGGCAGCGGCATCCATAAATACCATCTGAAAAACAAAGAACCCTAAAACTCCGACATCATAAACGCCATTCATACAAAAGCCTTTCATGCCTATCAACCCGAAATTATGTCCAAATAGACTAATTGAAAATTCTTGGTTTAAACCATCAAAGCCACCTAGAGTACCTAATGCTCCAACACCGCCAAACATGAGTGCAAATCCACAAACAAAAAAGCCTAAAGCCCCAGCTGGATAAACAAATAAGTTCATTGCCATTGTATGTGCTACATTTTTGGCTCTGGTTAATCCAGTTTCAACTAAGGCAAAACCTGCTTGCATAAAGAAAACAAGGAATCCAGTCAGCATAAGCCACATCATATTTATACCAACTTTATTTTTACCAACTTGATCGGAAATTTCTGTCTGTGTAGGCGAACCTTGTTTGGCAGCTGTAATGTCTGCTCTTGTTCCTGTTGTAATGCCACTTGGGTCTGGTGCCTTTATTGTTGTTGATTGAGCAGTCGTCTTTATTACTAATAATGAAAGTAAACTTACAAAAAGGAGTATTTTAACTTTTTCTATCATTTTAAATATACTATTGATTATTTATAATTTATCGCTTGGGCCGGCAGTTGATGCTTCGCCTCTTTCGCCTGTTCTTATTTTAATTGACTCTTCTACATTGTAAGTGAAAATCATTCCATCCCCAACTTCTCCAGTAAAAGCCGCTTTTTCGATACAGGTAATTGTTTTTTCAACATTTACATCTTTCAGTACAATTGATAGAAAGATTCTGGGAACATATTGCGTGTCATAGACAGTGCCACGATAATTGTGGTGTTCTTTTAAATGTTCATTACCAATGCCCGATGCTTCCCAGTAGGAGAAGAAATCGATGCCTACTTCTTTTAATGCTGCCTTCACATCAGAAAACTTAGATGTTCTGACTATAGCCTCTATTTTTTTCATATCTGTTAAATTCGATTAAAAATGTAATTTATCATTATTGAATGTTAGAATAAGTTATTTTTTGGGGTTACAAACATATAATAAAAAATATTTAATTAGTTCTGTTTTCCAAAATAAACTAGTTAATATGTGATTAATACAATCATATTTAGATTAATTTGTCTAAATATCATTAATGTCAAATTATAAATATATTGAATTGTAAAAAATGATATTACTTTTCATAATATTATGCTTCTTATGTATATGAGAGATTTTTAGGTAGTTTTATAGTTGGAATTAAAAATGCGTCAATAATTATTATGCTTGTATGAAGAAACTCCTAAATGATCTCTAAATTCAAATTATGCAGATTTAGAGGTAGCAAAACTTTATTTAATTGCTAGTTTTCTTAGATTTATTTATGAGCTTAAATGGCTAATTTTAGTTGAAATAATGAATCCTAAAATTATTTTGAAGACCACTACTTAACTTTTCCAAAATTTAAAATTGTTGTTTTTTACACCCTTTGCCATTTTTGAACAGAGGAAAATATTAATTGTTACAATTTCTTAACCAAACTTTCTTAAAGAAAATCAACATACATTAGTATAAACTATATACTTTTACGCCCTCAAATTAATCATCAAATTAAAAAGCAGTTGAAAAATACAACTTCATATCTTAAAGCATCACAGTTTACGACTGAAATGCCTGCTTTTATTAATACTCCGCGACTACGCCCCGGTTTCTGATAGGACGAGCATATTGCCAAGTTGCCCCTATCAGTGAAATATATCCGAATAATTGCATTCTAATTTAAATGCAGACAAATCAACAATTATTTCAGAATACTATAACTTATTTATACGGTGGATCAACAAGATATTATTGTTCGTGTAGCAAATCACCTCGATACACATTTCTCAGTTAGAATTACCGACGAAATGGAATCCTCTGCCAAAGCAAGAGGTACTGGTATTGCTAAAAGAAGCCCAGAATATATTGCCCAAAAAATGCTAGAAGGAAAAGCAGTCATTGCAATGACTAGATTGGGACATTGGGTGGGCTTTTGCTACATAGAAGAATGGAGTCACGGAAAATTTGTGGCTAACAGCGGATTAATAGTTGCACCAGAATTTAGAAAAAGCGGTGTTGCAAAAACTATTAAACAAAGAATTTTTGCTTTATCAAGAGAAAAATATCCTGACTCCAAAATATTTGGACTAACAACAGGGTTGGCTGTGATGAAAATTAATAGCGATCTAGGCTATGAACCTGTTACCTACAGTGAATTGACCGATGATGAAGTATTTTGGGCTGGTTGCAAAAGCTGCGTTAATTACGATATATTGATGAGTAAGGAACGCAAGAACTGTATGTGTACGGCCATGCTCTTCGATCCAAAAGATCATTATGAGCCAAAAGAAACTGCCGATAACTTTAAAGAAAATTCGCAGGTGTATGAGCGTTTCAATAGCATCAAACAAAGTAAATTGCTAAAGTGGTTCTATAAAAAAGAAGGGAAAACAAGTGGAGGATTGTTGAAATCAATATTTGGGTTTCTTCTGGTGTTAACCATGATATTGCTTTATACAAAATAACAACATACAACTTATAACTTATAACTTAAACAAATGAGCGAAAATATAAAACAGATTGTATTAGGCTTTAGCGGCGGTTTGGATACTTCCTATTGTGTAAAATATCTTACTGATGACAGGGGTTTTGATGTGCATAGCATTATTGTAAACACAGGTGGTTTTAGTGAGGAAGAGTTAAAGCAAATAGAAGCACACGCTTATAAATTGGGCGTAAAAACGCACGTTACCATCAATGCAGTAGAAGATTATTACGATAGCATCATCAAGTATTTGATTTATGGTAATGTTTTAAAGAATAATACTTATCCATTAAGTGTAAGTGCCGAACGTTTGAGTCAGGCTTTGCACATTGCAGAACATGCTAAAAAACTTAATGCCACTGCAGTTGCCCATGGCAGCACAGGTGCAGGAAATGACCAAGTACGTTTTGATATGATTTTCCATATCATGATTCCGGGTGTAGAAATCATTACCCCAATTCGTGACTTGAAACTAAGCAGGGAAGAAGAAATTGCTTACCTTAAAAGCAAGAATGTGGACATGAACTTTGAGAAAAGCATGTACAGTATCAATAAAGGTTTGTGGGGAACAAGTGTGGGTGGAAAGGAAACATTGAATAGTAAAGGTATCCTTCCAGAAAGTGCATGGCCTACGCAAGTAACAAAAACTGAAGCAGAAGAAGTGAAACTAACCTTTGAAAAGGGAGAGCTTAAAGCTATTAATGACCAGACATTTAGCCATCCTTCTTTGGCTATACAATACTTGCAAACTATTGCAGGTGGTTATGGCATTGGACGGGATATTCACGTTGGTGATACTATCATCGGAATCAAAGGACGTGTTGGCTTTGAAGCTGCTGCACCAATGGTAATCTTAAAAGCACACCATGCTTTAGAAAAGCACGTGTTAACCAAATGGCAACTAAACTGGAAAGATCAGTTGGCGCAGTTTTATGGTAACTGGTTGCATGAAGGTCAGATTCTTGACCCAGTAATGCGCGATATAGAAGCTTATCTAACTAATAGTCAGCAGAACGTTACGGGCGATGTGTTTGTACAACTATTGCCGTACCGTTTCCAGATTATAGGAATAGAAAGCAACTACGATTTGATGAGTGCCAAGTTTGGTAAATATGGTGAAATGAATACCGGCTTTACTGGAGAAGATGTTCGTGGATTCAGTAAGATATTTGGCAACCAGACTTCTATTTGGAATAAGGTGAAGGAGAGCAATGAAAAATAAGTCGTGAGTCGCAAGTCGTAAGTCGTAAGTGAAAAATGCTTGTGACTTACGACTTACGACTTATGACTTTCAACTTTAAGAAATGATAAAAGCAGGAATTATAGGAGGTGCAGGTTATACTGGTGGCGAATTGATTAGATTGTTGATTAATCATCCACAAGTAGAAATTGCTTTTGTGCAAAGTGGAAGCAATGCCGGCAACTTATTAAGCAAAGTTCATACAGATTTATTGGGTGATACCGACATTCAGTTTGTTGCAACCATTCCTCCATTAACAAAAGAATTTGTAGATGTAATCTTCTTTTGTGCAGGTCATGGAGAGGCAAAGAAGTTTTTGTTAGAAAATGAAATTGCCCCTGAAGTAAAGCTGATTGATATAGGAAACGATTTCCGCTTACAGGCAGATGCTATTATAAAGGGAAGAAACTTCGTTTATGGATTGCCTGAACTAAATAGAGAATTAATAAAGAAGTCTGATAGCATTGCCAATCCTGGCTGTTTTGCAACAGCCATCCAATTGGGCCTTTTGCCATTTGCTAAAGAAGGTGCTTTCATCAATGAAGATGTTTATACTACGGGCATTACAGGCAGTACAGGTGCGGGACAAAGCTTGAGCGCTACTACCCACTTTAGCTGGAGAGCAAACAACATTTCGCCGTACAAAACGCTTACCCATCAGCATAATGCAGAGATAATACAATCTTTATTGCAAGCAGAAGCAGGGAATAGAGTTGAAGCCTTAGACTTAAACTTCGTGCCTTGGAGGGGAGATTTTACAAGAGGCATCTTCATCAGTTCCACTTTTAAATGTACTTGGGGTAAGGAAAGAATATTGGAAGTATTCAAATCTGCTTATCAGAATGAACCGTTTACTAAAATATCACTTGACCCAATCAATCTAAAACAAGTGGTAAACACCAATAAGTGTATTATCAATATTGAGATTGTGGGTAATAAGGTGGTTGTTCATTCAGCAATTGATAATTTACTTAAAGGAGCATCGGGGCAGGCAGTGCAGAACATGAACTTGATATTTGGACTTGAAGAAACATTGGGATTACGACTAAAAGGAGCAGCTTTTTAGTTGTACGTTATAAGTTTTACGTTATACGTTCAGAAAAACACGATCATGCAGAATTACAAAGAGTTAAAAGTTTGGCAAAGGGCGCATACGTTTACAGTGAATGTATATCAAGAAACAAGAATCTTTCCAAAGGAAGAATTATATAGCTTAACGAATCAACTGCGAAGAGCTTCTTCATCAATACCTGCAAATATTGCGGAAGGATGTGGTAAGTTTTCACAAAAAGATTTAGCACATTTTCTAAATATCTCACTTGGGTCTTCAAATGAAGCAGAATACTTCTTACTGCTTTCCAAAGACTTAAATTACATAGGCAATGAAAAATATGTGGGACTGGCAGATAACATAAATGAAATAAAAGCAATGCTTATCTCTCTTATTGGAAAGGTAAGAGGACAAAATTTACAATAAAACAACGTACTAAGTTGTACGTTTTAAGTTATACGTTATACGTCTTATGTTTAATGTGCAACTAAAATATACAACGGCATACGTACAACGTATAACTTAAAACGTATAACTCATTATGACTTTATTCGACGTATATCCCCTCAATAATATCACTATTACCAAAGCTCTTGGAAGCAACGTTTGGGACGAAAATGGTGTGCAGTACTTGGATATGTATGGCGGTCACGCTGTAATCAGTATCGGACATACGCATCCGCATTGGGTGAAACGCATTGAGGAGCAGTTGGAAAAAATTGCTTTTTATTCTAATTCCATCATCATTCCTATCCAAGCGCAGCTTGCCGAAAAGCTGGGAAAGGTGAGTGGCAAGGAAGATTACCAATTATTTCTTTGCAATAGCGGTGCAGAAGCAAATGAGAATGCGCTTAAACTAGCAAGCTTTCACAACGGTAAAAAGAAGGTAATCGCCTTCAGCAAATCCTTTCACGGGCGTACCTCTTTGGCGGTGGCGGCTACTGATAATCCATCTATCGTTGCTCCGGTTAATGAAACTGATAACATCATTTTCCTTCCTTTTAATGACGAAGCCGCTCTATCTGAGTGTTTTGAGAAGCACGGTAGCGAGATTTCTTCGGTTATCATTGAAGGCATTCAGGGTGTTGGTGGGATAGTCTTGGCTAATACTAGTTTTTTACAATTGATAAGAACGCTGTGCGACAAGTATAATTCGGTTTATATAGCTGATAGCGTGCAGTGCGGTTATGGACGGAGCGGACAGTTTTTTGCCCACGATTATGCAGGTGTTAATGCCGATATTTATTCAATGGCGAAGGGCATGGGCAATGGTTTTCCAATCGGCGGCATCTTGATTGCACCACATATCAAGGCTAAATATGGTTTGCTAGGCACTACTTTCGGAGGTAATCATTTGGCCTGTTCGGCGGCATTGGCAGTGTTGGAAGTGATTGAACAAGATGGGTTGATTAATCACGCAAAAGAATTAGGGGCATATATTACAGAAGAATTAAAAGCTATTGAAGGGATAAAAAATGTTCGTGGTAGAGGCTTGATGATTGGGTTTGATGTTCCCGAAGAATTGAAGGATTTAAAGAAGACTTTATTGACGGATTTCAAGGTATTTACAGGTGAAGCTAAGCCAAATGTTATCCGTTTATTGCCTTCATTGGCTTTAACGAAGGCACATGCAGATGAGTTTTTGGCTGCTTTGAAGGGGGCGATTGAGTTATTGAAAACAAAATAAGTTGCTTGTTCAGCTAGTAAGAATCTTCTTTTACCAAGGTAAGAATCTTCTTTTGCCAAGTAAGGATCTTCTTTTGCCAAGTTAGAATCTTCTTTTACCAAGTAAGGATCTTCTTTTGCCAAGTAAGAATCTTCTTTTGCCAAGTTAGAATCTTCTTTTACCAGGCAATGATCTTATTTTACCAAGTTAGAATCTTCTTTTGGCTAATAAGAACCTTCTTTTGCCAAGTTAGAATCTTCTTTTGGCCAGTAATGATTGTCTTTGGGCGAGTTAATAAGTTTCCTCAAAGGGTTTGACGCATAAAATATTATTTTATCATCAAAATATGCCGCAGAAGCGGGTTTGGATTATGAAACAATTTATTTCAGTTAATGATTTAATAACGCCTTCGCAGCCCAACATTGGCGCAGCTATCAATGATTTGGCAAAAAAGGCATTAGCATACAAGGCCAATCCGATGATAGATAAGGCATTGGGGGCTAATAAACGTATCGGGCTTTTATTTCTCAATCCGAGCTTGCGTACTAGATTGAGTACTCAGGTAGCTGCGCAGAATTTGGGGATGGAAGCTATTGTTTTTAATGTGGATAAGGAAGGTTGGGCATTGGAGTTTGAAGAAGGTGCGATAATGAGCGGAACTACGGTGGAACACATTAAGGACGCTGCGCCGATAATGGGTTTGTACTTTGATATATTGGCGATAAGAACTTTCCCTGGCTTGCAAAATCGTACGGACGATTACAGCGAAATGTATGTAAATCAGTTTATCAAATATGCGGGTGTTCCGGTAGTAAGTCTGGAGAGTGCTACGTTGCATCCGTTGCAATCTTTCACGGATATTATCACAATTCAGGAAGATTTGTTGGCTAATCCATTAACAAAAAAGCGTCCTAAAGTGGTGCTTACATGGGCACCTCACGTAAAACCTTTGCCTCAATGTGTGGCAAATAGTTTTGCAGAATGGATCAATGCTTGGGGCGAGGCAGACTTTGTAATTACGCATCCGGAAGGTTATGCTTTGGATGAAAAATTTACAAAAGGAGCTACAATCAATCAAAATCAGGATGAGGCTTTGGCTGACGCCGATTATATATATGTGAAGAATTGGAGCACTTACCACGATTATGGAAAGATGTATACCAACGACCCACGCTGGATGCTGACAAAGGAAAAGTTGGCGTTAACAAACAATGCAAAAGTGATGCACTGCCTTCCTGTGAGAAGAAATGTAGAATTGAGTGATGAGATATTGGATAGTCCGAATAGCATTGTTACGCAAGAAGCGGGTAACAGGGTTTGGGCGGCACAGGCAGTGTTGGCGGAGATATTAAAGACGAAGAAGTAGTATGTTTTACGTTTTAAGTTTTACGATGCAAGTTATTAGTATTAAGTAAAAGAATAGCATTGAAGAAATTATATGTTATAAAAATTGGCGGGAACATCATTGATAACGAAGCGAAACTAGCTGCGTTTATCAAGGACTTTGCTGCTGTAGAAGGATTGAAGATATTGGTTCATGGTGGTGGGAAATTGGCGACTAAACTAGCTGCTGATTTAGGTATTGAGCAACAGATGATTGATGGCAGACGTATTACAGATGCTGCTACTTTAAAGATTGTCACGATGGTTTATGCCGGTGCAATCAATAAAAATGTGGTGGCACAATTGCAAGCCAATGGTTGCAATGCAATAGGATTGACTGGTGCTGATGGAAATGCCATTAAAGCCCACAAGCGAGTATCACCCCCAACCCCTAAAGGGGAGCCGGGAATAGATTATGGTTTTGTGGGCGATGTGGATACAGTAAATACTGGGCTATTACAAAGTTTGTTGGAACAGAATATAGCTGTTGTATTGGCACCCATTACCCACGATGGGAATGGTTTGTTGCTAAACACAAATGCAGATACTATTGCGCAGGAAGCAGCCAAAGCATTGAGTAGTATTTACGATGTTGAGTTGATTTATAGCTTTGAAAAGAGTGGTGTATTGTTGGATGCGGAGGATGATGCAAGTGTGATTCCATCTATTAATCCAACTGCTTACAGCGAACTAAAAGAGACGAAAGTCATATTTGCAGGCATGATTCCTAAGCTTGACAATGCTTTTGCAGCGATAAATAGTGGGGTGAGTAAAGTGATTATTGGCAAGGCAGAACAACTGCAACAATTGATTAGAGGCGAGGCTGGAACAACGATAAACCCCTAACCCCTAAAGAGGATTTGGAGGCTTTCAAATATTAAAAGAGTAAAATGAAACAACTAACAGATGAAGCGATAAGGCTTCTGAAACTATTGATTGCGACCCCTTCTTTTTCTAAGGAAGAGAATGAGACCGCAGAGATATTAGGAGCATTCTTCGACGAGCATGGTATCCCGTATTCTCGTGTGGGCAATAATATCTATGCTAAGAATAAGTCTTACGATGTAAACAAGGAAAGCATCCTGTTGAATTCTCACCACGATACCGTGAAGCCCAATAAAGGCTACACGATGGATCCTTTCACACCAATAGAAAAAGACGGAAAGATATTTGGTTTGGGAAGCAATGATGCAGGCGGTTGTTTGGTTTCGTTGATTGCTACTTTCTTGCATTACTATCACCAGGATAACCTAAAGTACAATGTTGTTTTTGCAGCAAGTGCCGAAGAAGAAATAAGTGGGGTGAATGGAATTGAATTGGTCTTGCCTTATTTGGGGAACATCAACTTTGGTATTGTTGGCGAACCTACCAAACTTGAAATGGCTGTTGCAGAACGTGGCTTGATGGTGATTGATTGCACAGCACAAGGTCGTGCAGGACATGCCGCTCGTAACGAAGGAGAAAATGCTTTATACAAGGCAATCGATGATATTAACTGGATTCGTAACTATCATTTTGAGAAAGTAAGTGATTTGTTGGGTGAGTCAAGATTGACTGTTACCGTTATTGATACTGAAAACAAACAACACAATGTTGTTCCTTCGCAATGCAAGTTTGTGATAGATGTTCGTGTAAATGAACTATACACTTTCGAGGAAATACTAGAAGCTTTAAAACATAATTTAAAGAGTCAGTTTAAGCCTAGAACTACCAGGATGAAATCTACTTCCATAGCTTTAGACCATCCATTGGTAAAAGCGGGTATCGCTTTAGGTAAAGGCTATTATGGTTCACCAACAACTAGTGACAAAGCATTAATGCCTTTCTCCACTTTAAAAATGGGACCAGGCGATAGCGCAAGAAGTCATACTGCAGACGAATATATTTATGTAGCGGAGATTGAGGACGGCATAAGTACTTACGTTAAGTTGTTGAATCAACTAGTACTGTAAGAAGTTACAGGTTACTGGTTTCTAGTTACAAGTACTGGGAACCTACTACCTGTAACTTGTATCCTGAATCTTGTAACTTGCACGGATTATGAAAAGTTACCGTGAGTTGGAGGTTTATAAGGAATCTAAGCGATTGGCAATCATTGTTCACAAGATGACGCTATTGCTACCAAAGTTTGAGTTATTTGAAGAAGGTTCACAAATCAGACGTTCATCTAAAGCGGTAACATCAACCTTGGTTGAAGGTTATGGAAGAAGAAGATACAAGGCTGACTTTATAAAATATTTAGTTTGGTCGCAATCAGAATGTGATGAAACGATTATACATCTGGACTTTTTGTTTGAAACAGGTTCTTTTAAGGATGTAGTAATGTATGATTCATTAAAATTGGACTTTGAATCATTAAGTAAAAGAATGAACAAATTTATTCAATGGGTAGAAAAGAATCTGAATAACTACCCAGAAGAAGGAAGCTAGTGCCAGATGCAGGTTACTGGTTGCAAGTTGCAGGTAAAAACACCCGTAACCTGTATCCAGAAACCAGAAACTTGTAACCAGCGACCAGTAACTTGTAACTATTATGAAACTCTGGCAAAAAGATATCACCTCGCTTAAGGAAGTAGAAACATTCACTGTTGGAAAAGACCGTGAAATGGATTTACTCCTTGCCCCTTTCGATGTATTGGGGTCTATTGCGCACGTTACCATGTTGGCTACCATTGGTTTATTGACCAATGAAGAAAAGGATATTATAGTTAAGGAATTACAATCTATCTACCTAAGAACGCTTGGTTCTGACTTTAAAATTGAAGAGGGTGTAGAAGATATTCATTCGCAAATAGAATTTCTACTAACTGAGAAGTTGGGTGAGATGGGCAAGAAAATACATTCTGCCCGCAGTCGCAACGATCAGGTGTTGGTGGATATTAAACTCTTTCTTCGTAATGAGATTGAGGAATTAGTCAATACTATCCTTCCTTTCTTTTCTTTACTACAATCCCAAAGTGAAGCGTTTAAAAATCATCTGTTTCCTGGCTATACGCATCTGCAACTCGCCATGCCTTCCTCTTTTGGTTTGTGGTTTGGTGCTTATGCCGAGAGTTTGGTGGACGATGTAATTATCCTGCAAGCAGCTTATAAAGTGGTTAACAAGAATCCACTAGGTTCTGCAGCTGGTTATGGTTCTTCGTTCCCTATCAATCGCACATTAACTACCGAGTTATTAGGTTTTGATAACCTTAATTACAACGTGGTGTACGCCCAAATGGGACGTGGCAAAGCTGAACGCATCACTGCACAAGCTTTGGCAAACGTAGCCGAGACATTGGCAAGGCTGAGTATGGATATGTGTTTATACCTTAATCAAAATTTTGACTTTGTTTCCTTTCCACAAGAACTAACAACAGGCAGCAGCATAATGCCGCACAAGAAGAACCCTGATGTTTTTGAACTCATACGCAGTCATTGTAATCGCATTAAGGCTTTGCCTAATGAGATTATGATGATGACCACCAACTTGCCAAGTGGCTATCACCGTGATTTACAATTGCTTAAGGAACATCTTTTTCCAGCGTTTGCTACCCTGAATGATTGTATCAAAATGGCAACGCTTATGTTGAGCAATGTAACGGTAAATGAGAATATCCTAACGGATGAGAAATACAAATACATCTTCAGTGTTGAGGAAGTAAACAAGCTTGTTTTGCAGGGTATTCCTTTCCGTGATGCATATAAACAAGTGGGCAGGGCAATAGAGAATAACGAGTTCAATTACAGTATAGACATACACCATACACACGAGGGAACCATTGGGAATTTATGTAATGCAGAAATAAATTCGATGATGGAAGAAACGTTTACTATGTTTGGCTTTCAAAAGGTGCATGACGCCATTAATAAATTAATTAATTAATTAACATTTACAAGGTAAAAAATGAAAAAGACATCGCTCATTATCGCAACAACAATCGTTGCAGTCTCTATCAATGCGCAGGAAGTGAAAAAGGTAGCTGCTCCAAAAGTAGCCGCAAAACCAGCAGTTGCTGCAAAGCCAATAGCAACTGTCACAGCTTTTAAAACCAATACAGATACTGCTAGTTATGGTATCGGTGTTCGTATCGCTCAAAATTTAAAGTCACAAGGATTTGATGGTGTGAACCAAGAATTATTGAAGAGAGCTATTGGTGATGTTTTGCAAAATAAAACATTGGCAATCCCAGATTCATTGATAGATGCTAGTTTAGAAGCTTATCATAAGAAAGCCATGGATGCGAAATCATCTGTTGCTAAAAAGGAAGGGGCTGATTTTTTGGCAGCTAATGCAAAACGAAAGGGAGTGGTTGTATTGCCTGATGGTTTGCAATATGAAGTGATTAAAGCAGGTAGCGACACAACTCATCCTTTGTTGACAGATAAAGTAAAATGTCATTATCACGGCACTTTGATTAACGGAAAAGTATTTGATAGCTCTGTAGATAGGGGAGAACCTATCACATTCCCTTTAAATGGTGTTATCAAAGGTTGGCAAGAAGCAGTGCAGTTGATGACTGTAGGTAGCAAATGGAAGCTAGTAATACCTTCCGATTTAGCTTATGGCGATCAACAAGCAGGCCCTAGCATTGCACCAGGTTCTACATTGATATTCACAGTTGAATTATTAGGAATAGAGAAAGGAGATAGTAAATAATTACGCAATATAAAATTTCAGAAAGGCTGTCTCAAAAGGGCAGCCTTTTCTATTTAGGCATTGGTTACGTATATTTATTTTGAGTTCAATATATTGTCAGTGTGCTTATGTTGTTAAAATGAGTTTAATCACCATTTTTAAAGCTTTTCCAAACAAATTAACATAAAAGCCCTATTTACCCCAAAATAAAGACTTATAGAAGCGACAACTTTATTTTACAATTGGAAGGGGAGAAGCATTATATAGTTCTGATTAATGAACCACTTTCTTTTCGGAGTTCTGTTTTCCCTTTTGTAGTTTTAACTAAAATATCTGCACCAGAAAATTTAGCACCCATTGCATCTCCGTTACCAATTGTCCTTATTAAAGAGCCACTTTCTTTACGAAGTTCTACTTTCCCTTTTACTGTAGTAACCAGAATCAAAGTTCCATCATTATTGATGTCTGCATCAATAGCATCTCCATTCCCTATAGTTCTTATCAATGAACCACTGTCTTTTCGAAGTTCAACTTTACCGTTGTTTACTTTTAAAATATTCATTTTATGTAAGTTTAAAATATGATTCCCATTTGTTGTAGTAATATGAAACCAAATGTAATGTATACAGAGATGAAGTCTCAAGAAAATAGTGGAGAAACCTTATGTAAATAAAGATTAAACTTGTGGAAGAATACCGCTAACTATGGGAGGCAGGTCATATAATAAACAAACGCGCTAAAACCATTCCATCACCAACCTATTACTGTTAGTCCTATTTCAATAGTATGATTCACACAAGCATCACATTCGCATTTCTACTACTTGGAGGAGGTAGCTGGAGGGTTTTAAATTAACAATAACACATTAAATAACCACTTATCACTAACCACTAATAGTCTTTAAACCATTCCACCCACACCCTTGAACTTCTCAATAAATGCCGTCAACTTTTGAAAAACACGTTGCTTCTTTGTCAGATATTGAGGGTTTAATGGACTCATTTTGGGTAATAGTGCATTCAATTCTGTTCCATTCTCACTAGCAAATTCACGCTTTAAGGATGTGGCTATGTATCGCTTTGCTTCTGCCTCATTTAAGTTCTCCTCTTTGATGAGTTCCGATACCTCCAATTGCTGTTTACGTTGTGCATAAGAAAAGAAGGCATCAATAATGCTCGATTTGTCTTTAATGGTGTCGAGGTCTGTTTCATTAATAAAATCAACTACTAAACTTTCCTTTGCACGATTACCTACACTAGCACGAATAACCCTACGAATCTCTTCTACCAACGCAACTTTATCAGAAGTGTTTTTATGGTTTTCAAATATCAGTTCAAGAATATAATCGAGATTTATCTCTTGCGATTTAAGTAAGTCTATCTCAAACACTACATCATCCCAATCTATTGTTGATTCTTCTGCTGCTTTCCCACTTTTCTGGTGCCTCAACCAATCCCGAATATCATTATAAGTGGAGCGATAATCCTGAACAGTGCGTTCCTTAAGCAATTCAATCTTTTGCATGGCAGCTAGTTCGCCATCAGTCACAAAATGAGTCTCTTTAAATGCTTCAATAGCTTCCGCATCATTTGCATCTATTGCCTGAAGTGCTTTCAGGTTGGTAAATTCATCGTAATTCTGCAATATGTTTTCTACACGCAAATACTCTCCAAATAGTTTTGAGAACTCTTTTTTATCTTTCTCGGTTACTATTTCATCGGGGTTAGGGAACTTTTCATTCAATTCTTTTACAACCTCATTATATCCTCTCCGTGCCTCCCCAGTAATAATATCTGTAAAGCCTTCCAGATATTCTTTGTAACTCTTTTCAAGCACTACGTTTTTAGTGCTACTATCTCCAAACAGCGTAATGGCTTCTACAGTAGCATTTTCTAAATTCCTGAAAGTAACAATATTACCAAAGGTTTTAGTAGCATCATAAATACGATTAGTACGAGAAAAAGCTTGAATTAAACCGTGATAACGCAGATTCTTATCAACAAATAAGGTATTAAGAGTGGGTGCATCAAAGCCCGTAAGAAACATACCCACTACAATGATAAGGTCAATTTCTTTGCTCTTTACACGTTTGGCTAGGTCGCGATAGTAATTCTGAAACTCTTTACTGTCAACGCCATAACTGGTTTTAAACATTACATTATAGTCATTGATAGCTTTAGTCAAAAACTCTTTTGCACTGCTATCCATGGCCGTGGGTTCAAAGGTTTCATCGGGTATTTCACCTATTGCATTTTGCTCTTCATTAGCCGCAAAAGAAAAGATAGTGGCTATTTTTAGTGGCTTATCACTGTCTTTTTGCAAGCTGTTCAATTCCTCATAATAACTTTTTGCAGCATCCACACTACTCACGGCAAACATGGCGTTAAATCCTTTGTTGCTTCCCTGATTCCGATGGGTTTTAATCCTGAAATTCTGTAGAATGTAGGTAGATATTTCTTTAATACGAGCAGGATGCAGAAAGGCTTTTTTGTTTTCTGCTGCACTCAGCTTTTTCTCATCTTGTTCCGTTTCTATATCCTTAAACTTAGGCCTTACATTATTATAGTCAACCTTAAACTTCAGCACTTTATCATCCCTGATGGCATCAGTAATTACGTAGGAATGTAATTCGCTGCCAAATACACTTGCCGTAGTGTCTGCTCCTAAAGCATTTTCTGGAAAGATGGGTGTGCCTGTAAAACCAAATTGATAAAACTTTTTAAACTTCTTATTCAAGTTCTTTTGCGCTTCGCCAAATTGTGAGCGATGTGCCTCGTCAAAAATGAACACCACTTGCTTTTGATAAATGGCTAAGTCACCCTCCGTTTTCATGAGGTTATTCAGTTTCTGAATGGTGGTAACGATAATCTTATTATCATCCTTCTCAATATTCCGCTTTAAACCAGCCGTACTATCCGATCCATTTACACTATCGGGAGAGAATCGTTGGTATTCTTTCATCGTCTGAAAGTCCAGATCTTTTCTATCTACTACAAAGAATACCTTATCGATAAAATCGAGTTGTATGGCTAAACGAGCCGCTTTAAAACTAGTGAGTGTTTTACCCGATCCTGTGGTGTGCCAGATATACCCCCCACCGCCCGCTTTAGACCAACTTTTAGATTGAAACGAACTTGCTATTTTCCATAGTATTCTTTCTGTTGCTGCTATCTGATAGGGTCGCATCACCAGCAATGTATCACTCGTATCAAAAACCGAATAGGTGAGTAGCACATTTAAAAGGGTTTGTTTCTGAAAATAGGTTGCCGTAAAGTCCTTTAGGTCTTTAATCAAGGAATTATCCGCCTTTGCCCAGTTCATGGTAAAGTCGAAGTTGTTTTTATTCCGGTCAACGGTGTTGGCAAAATAACGACTGTCAGTACCGTTCGAGATTACAAATAGCTGTATGTATTTATACAGTGAGTTGCTACTATTAAAACTCTCTTTAGTATAACGATGAACTTGGTTGAAGGCTTCACGGATAGCAATCCCACGCTTTTTTAGCTCTACTTGAACCAAAGGCAACCCATTTACCAGTATGGTTACATCATAACGATTGGTATGTGTGCCTTTCTGTTCAAATTGTTTAATTACCTGTACTTTGTTGCGGGCAATATTCTTTTTATCTACCAAGTAGATGTTTTGGATATGCCCATCATCAAAAACAAAGTCATGAATATAATTGTCGTGTATTTTCCTTGTTTTTTCTATCAAGTTATCACTTGGTTTGTCCAGATATTCCTCCACATATCTTGCCCATTCACCATTGGTAAACACCATATTGTTCAATGCCTCAAGCTGCACCCGTACATTAGCCAACATAGCTTCGGGCGTAGTAATGCTAGCAGGATGCTCATAACCCTGATTAATCAAGTCCCTAATAAATTCATGTTCCAAAGCCGCTTCTGTTTGATAGGCAGCAGGCGTTTCATTAACTTCCGAGTACTTGGTATATTTATCAAGAACAATGAAATTGTTTGTTTCTGCGATGGTTGTATATTCTTTCATTTGTATTAATTTTCTTTTGTCTGAATCAGGATGTTAATTGTCTGAATTAGGATTTTTAGGATTAAAGGATTATATGATTAAACTCTCCAATCCTATCATCCTCCCATCCTAATGTCTGAATTAAGATTTGTAGGATTTAGGGATTTTAAGATTATATTATGCAATCTTACAATCTTAATAGTACCTAATCCTTTCTTTTTAATACCCCAATTTTAATCCTCTAATCTTTAAATCCTAAGAATCTTAATTCAGACTATTTCCCTTTGAAATCTTTGTTTTCAGGGTGGTTTACGTTATACACTCTTTTAAATTCTAAACTTTTTGAACCAAAATTTATCAGCAAGCCAATGGGTAAATTATAGGCTTGACAATAATTCATTGCTTGTGCCAAATGCACATCTTCCAATTTTATTAATGCTTTCAGTTCCACCATTATCAAGTCTTCCACAAAAAAGTCCACACGCCTTGTTCCAATATCAATTCCTTCATAGAAGATAGTCATTTCCATTTCTCGACTAAAACCCAAACCCTGCTTTTGAAATTCAATTGCCAATGCCCGCTGATAAATCACTTCCTGAAACCCGTTGCCAAGCGTGGTATGTACTTTCATTGCACTACCAATTATTTTGTGTGTCAACTCATCGTGTTTCATAATTGTATTTTTTGTCTTAATTAAGATTTTTTTTGTCTGAATTAAGATTTTTAGGATTTAAAGATTATAAGATTACACTACACTACACTACACTACACTACACTACACTACACAATCTCATAATCCTTATAGTGTATGTAATATTCATCCTTTCTTTTTAATACTCCCATTTTAATCCTTTAATCCTCCAATCCTAAAAATCCTAATTCAGACAACCTCCCTAAACACCCTAAAACCTCAGCAACCTATCCCTATAATATTCATACTGCTTTTTCCGTAGCTCAATCTCTTTTGGCAACCCTTCACTGATAGAAGTAGTAAGGATGTCAAATTTGTCAAGTATGGAAACGATACGTTCTTGTTCTTCTAGTGGAGGGATGGGGATTGTAATTTTTGACAGTGCTGTTCCTGTTGTAGTAACTCTAGTTGTCATATTACTAGTTCTAATAATCTCTTTTCTAATGTCGTTAGAAGTAAAACAGTAAGCGCAATACTCTGGTAATAATAAACTTGTAATAGGTCTAGCCCTAATTAGAAAACCACTAAAAACACAAATATTTATGTCGGATAATAAAACTGCTGAGTACCCAATTTCGTTTTGAGTTTCAGAAGTTCTTGTAAAAAAAACATCTCCTTTCTTGCAATTAAATCGTTCAATGTCTGATTTGTTAGTTACAACCTTACCATTGAAAGAATTTTCAAAAAGCTTGTTGTTTTTAAAAACATCAGTGTAATTTATAATGCTTTCACCACTACCAAAAAATTCCTTTTCTTTATTAATTCCATTTTTAAATTCAAATAATTCCCCCAAACTCTTCCATTCCACATTACTCCGCACATCTTGAGAATCGGGTGAATCCTGCAAATCCTGATTCAGACAATTAAAATTCAACAACTCCTCCCTATAGTAATTATACTGCTTTTTACGAGCTGTAAGCTCTGCTGTAAGCTCTGCTGTAAGCTCTGCTGTAAGCTCTGTAAAAGTATCTAATAGACGAACAATTTCTTTTTGAATAGAGAGCGGTGGAATGGGGATTAGGAGGTAAGCTAAGTCAGACTTATTAACCGCTGGTACGCCACCTTCTTTTTTCAGATTTAAGATTAACTGATTTTCGGATTGAAGGAAATAGAAAAGAAACTTATTAATTAATGTTGAATTATCTATTGATTTTAACTTGTAACACAACGGTCCCAGCCAAAATGAATCAGTTTGAAATCCTACATATCCAATGCCTCCTTGTCCTCGAGACGGAGTTGTAACAGTATCTCCTTCACAATTGCTACTTACACAATAACCAGACCTTGTTGTCCCTGCATTTATATAATCAAAATTTGTTGGACTTTCTAAAATAACAGGTGGTTTTTGACCAGTATTTATGTCTACCACCTCTCCCAATGTCTTCCACTCCACCTCAACCCCTTCTAATAAACTATCTAAATGACTCATACTTTTATTGTTTATATTGTCTGAATCAGGATTAGATTGATTGTAGGATTTTCAAGATTTATTATTCTATCCTACAAATCCTTTAATCCTGCAAATCCTGATTCAGACATTTTATTCATTTGTCTGAATCAGGATTAGATTGATTGTAGGATTTCCAAGATTTATTTTTCAATCCTACAAATCCTAAAATCCTGCAAATCCTGATTCAGACTATCTTAACCATTAACCATTAACCATTATTTCTTTCTACTACCATTTTTTGCTTTTTTCTCCAATAGCTCAATAGTTTTTAAATATTCTTTTTCTACTGGGCTAAGCGTTTTTGCTTTATACATTTTGTATTCTAAGGCAGCTTTTTCCATTGCAACAGCATGTGAAATTTTGCCTGCATTATCGAGTACTTTACGTTTGGTTGAGCCCAATATACTGTCTAGTTCGGTTACATAGTCTGCCATTCGCATCTCACGTTGTTCTATGGCATTTAATTCCGCTAAATCAAAATAAGCCGAAACCAAATTATTAAGCACTTTCAACTCTTGTTCTGTAAGATAATTTTTAGCAATCATAGCCTCTGCTTGTGTGGGTTCATCTCCTCTAAAACTTGTTAATCCCGCAAAGGCTTTATCGCTATCAACACGCATATAGATAACCTCACTTGCTGTTTTGCCATGAGCGGCATAGTGGAGCTTATTTTGAACTATTTTAAAAAATGCCAAACTTTCGTCGCTTTTTGGGTCGTAGTCTGTAGCAGTTGAATATAATTCCAATACCTGACGATACATTACTTTTTCGCTCGATCGGATATCACGAATACGGTCGAGTAACTCTTTCCAATAATTACCACCGCCAAGGTTTTTAAGGCGTTCATCATCCATAGTAAAGCCTTTAACTATATATTCTTTCAATCTATTGGTTGCCCACTGTCTAAAACGAGTCGCAATCTTTGAATTAATTCTATATCCCAAAGCAATAATCATATCAAGATTATAATAATCCAAATCTCGCATGACTTCTCTATTTCCTTCATTTTGAACTGTTCGGATTTTCCGAACAGTTGCTTCTGAAGTTAGTTCTTCGTCTGTATAAATATTTTTAATATGCTCACTTAAAGTCGACTTTGCAGTTTGATAGAGTTCAATGAGTTGCTTTTGAGTCAACCAAACATCTTCATTTTCTAAATGAACAGAGAGTTGAAAAAGCCCGTCAGAACTTTTATAAATAATTACTGCCCTTGTTTCTTTGTCCATATTTAATTTTATTCAATTTCTTCAATAAACATTAGTTTACGAAGATGGTTCCATGTCAATTTTATACGCAGTACGTATACAATTCAATTTGTTTTGAAATTAAGTTATTCGAAAATTTCGAATAACTTAATTTTAGCTAATTCATTGTCTTAAACTTTTTTTCTACCTCTCCTCAATCTTCCACTCCACCTCAACCCCTTCTAATAACCTATCTAAATGACTCATACTTTTTATTGTTTATCCATTACCCTTAATTTCTTTTACAATTTTCTCCATAATCTCGCCGTCATTTCGAATGGTTCATCTGGCGCACCAGAAAAAAAAGTTAATGACGTAAAATTGTAGAGACGGATATTAATCCGTCTTATTTGCAAAGCAAATTGAAAAATTGATTAATCATTTTAAGACGGATTAATATCCGTCTCTACAGTGTTGAAGAGGCAAACAATCCTCGTCATTGTAACGATAGGAGAAATCTAACCGAAGATAGGAGGCAAAATCATAGCATAAAGACTCCGATATTATTCCATAAGATTTCTCCTATCGTTACAATGACGTGGATTTATACGTCCCAGATTTGCCAACTTTTCAGAAGTTGGTAAATCTAAATGTGGCGAGTCTATGTCCGTTAGATTTGGCAACTTCCAAAAAGTTACCAAATCATAGCTCCACACGTCATTCACATTTTTTTCTGGTGCGCCAGATGAGACATTCGAAATGACGTTACCAGTTCATAACCACTAACCACTAACAATTACCCTTCAATTTCTTTAACTATCGCATCAATACTCAATCGAAGTTCATTAATCTTCTCAACAGTTTTTAATACTTCTTTATTCAACTCGACAATGTTGATTTTCTCCCGATTATCCTTTGCTGCCACATAACTACTAACAGATAAGTTATAATCGTTTTCAGCAATTTTGGTATTGTCTATAGATGTGGCAACGTGTTCCACATCTTGCTTGCTATCAAACATTGCCATAAT
>CANFLL010000013.1 GCA_947447825.1 Chitinophagaceae bacterium
AGAGAAATAATTATTTTTTAACTAAAGAGGTTATCAACAAAAGTTGAAAGTGGGAGAAAAAACGTCAACCTATATTATGGGACCTCAAGCTAACAACTAACCACTAATAACTAACCACTATCAGGGTACGTTTATATATTTATGTATTTGCAAGCTTAGTTCCCACTTAGGATTTGATTTTATATAGTCTATTATCAGTGGCGTTACTGTTGAAGCCTTATCCCATTCTGGCTGAAGATATAATTTGCAATTACTGGAAACTTGAGAAGCATAAGTTTCTGCCCATTCAAAGTCGTGCTTATTAAAAATGACTACCTTCAATTCATTTGCTATAGCAACAACTTCAGGCAATGGAGCCTTAAATTTTTTTGGCGATAAACATACCCAATCCCAATACCCACTTAATGGTGAAGAACCAGATGTTTCTATATTGGTTCTAAAACCCCTACCTTTTAGTTCAGTTGTTAATTCGTGTAGATTATGTATTAAGGGTTCTCCTCCTGTAATTACAGCAATGATATTATGGTTTACCGTTGACCGATTTCCGTTGACCGCCATCGGTTTACGGTAAACGGTAGACGGTAAACTATCCATCGCATGATTTACTATTTGATTTATTGTGAATTGAGGATGTTTAGTTGCATCCCAACTTTCTTTTACATCACACCAAACGCAGCCTACATCGCAGCCACCCAACCTGATAAAATAAGCAGCACTACCCTGATAGTATCCTTCACCCTGAATAGTATAGAAGCTTTCCATTACTGGTAGTGTATTTAACTCGTTATTAATCATCATTAAATTTTTTTACTAGGGAAAAAGGCTTAGATAAGGAGTATAAGAGTATTAGAGGAAGAAAAGAGTGAGTAGGAAATTACTTTATATTTTGTTATCCTACTTTTACAATTTTTTCTTTCAATTAACCGTATTTAACCTATTTCCGATATTACTATTTCCTCCAATCCCCCACCACTCTTTCCTCATTTCCTTTTCCCTCATATCCTCTTTTCCTCTTTTCCTCTTTTCCTCTTTTCCTCTCTATTTAAACTCATACCCAATATCATTTCTGAAGTTTATACCTTCAAAATGAAGATCTTTTAAGATAGCTAGTGATTGTTGAACAGCCTCTTGCATAGAGTTTCCCTTACTTGTAACGGTTAACACCCTGCCACCATTGGTTACAATTGCCTCACCATCTTGTTTTGTGCCCGCCTGAAAGACAAGTGAACTAGAAGGCAATTGATTATTTAAACCAGTGATTGGTCTATTCTTTTTGTAATCACCAGGATAACCGCCACTAACGGCAACGACTGTGGCGAAGTGACCATCCGAAAAATTGATGTTAGCATCTGCAAGCGTTCCATTATCCATTGCGGCAAAAAGACTCAATAAGTCAGTTTCCAAACGAGGCAATACCACTTCTGTTTCTGGATCCCCCATCCTGCAGTTATATTCTATTACCTGTGGATCACCCTCTACATTCATCAATCCAAAGAAAATAAATCCATTATAAATCAACCCTTCTTTTGCCAATCCATTAACTGTTGGCGCAATAATATTAGCCTCCACCTTCTGCATGAAGTCCTCATCCATAAATGGCACTGGGGTAACACAGCCCATGCCGCCAGTATTTAACCCAGTATCCCCCTCTCCTATTCTTTTATAATCTTTAGCATGACCAAGAATGGCGTAGTCAACACCGTTTGTTAACACAAAAACGCTGACTTCGATTCCCTTTAAAAACTCTTCAATCACCACTTTGCTACTGGCCTTCCCAAACTGTTGATGAATAATCATTTCCTCAAAAACCTGCAACGCATCTTCATGGGTTTCGCTTATCACCACCCCTTTTCCAGCAGCTAGTCCATCGGCTTTAAGCACAATTGGCAAACTATGTTTAGCGATGTAAATTTTTCCTTCTTCAAAATTATCTTTGGTAAATTCTGCATAACCAGCAGTAGGGATTCCATTGCGCTGCATAAACTTTTTAGAAAATGCTTTACTCCCTTCTAGTTGTGCAGCCTCTTTAGAAGGCCCAACCACAAATCCTTTCCAATCATTTTCAGTTTTGGCATGTTCCATAAAGTCATAAATACCATTCACCAGAGGATCTTCTGGGCCCACAACAAGTACATCTATCTTGCTATTTATGCAAAAGGATTTGATGCCTTCAAAATCTTTCACGCCCATGTCAACGATGTTAGCAATAGATGCAATGCCAGGATTTCCAGGGGCAACGAACAATTGACTACAATGATGACTTTGCAATATTTTCCAAGCGAGAGCGTGTTCTCTACCACCGCTTCCTAGTATTAATACATTCATTTGGGAGGTTACTTTAATGAGGCTGCGAATGTACGAGAAACGGGAATGGGAAAGAAACGGTTTGCGGAAGCAAGGTTTTGCAATGAAGGAAACTCCATTGAAGATAAGAAAATAGGTAGAACCCCACAGTTTAGGTTACTACAACTCAATTTTCAGGCTAAGAACTCCAATTTTCAGTTTAACAAGTGCGTACTTTACGTTCCACAACCCAGTGCTTTAGGTTTTTTTGGTAAAATTTCACGTAGGCACAACTGAAGTTTTACGTCTGTCACCTAAAGCACGATTTCGTGGCACGTAAACCACGCACATATTTCCCTAAAACTTGGGTTACATTTATCAAAATTTGAGGTCTTGAAGTTATAGCTAGCGGTTATTAACCTAAACGTTGCGGTATCATACCCTAAACCAACCAGTTATTTACACTAAAAAACAACCCATTTTTTGTTTTCATTGTGGCGTATTCCTGAGTTGTATCGTATTTTTTTACTTATTACCACCTACTTGTGCGAATCAAGAGTTGAATTTTAGTTTTTACACAATAAAAGCCTCTTTTTTACATTATAATGGCATGTGAGCAGACATATTATTTATGGTTTATGAATACCTTCTTACAAAAGGTACTTCCTACCCTTGATTCGCATAATAAATAAAAAAAGTTGAGGCTCATTCTTAACTGAATGAGCCTTTTTTATGCTCATTATGCCTCTTTTTTTGTCCGTTTTAGACTGTTTTTAGTCAGGATATTCGTCTTTTTTGTCACGATTAATGTTAATTTAGTCAGGATATTTCACTTTTGGTCAACAAAAAGTGAAATATCCTGACAAAAAACACGAATATCCTGACGAAAAACACGAATATCCTGACAAAAACAAGCCATATTGCGCAGGAATTACGTTGATTTTAGGTTGAAAAGAGGGGTATTTCAACCGTTTTATTTATTTCTAGGAAGGAAAGATTTGAATTTGGGAACGAGGGGAATATTTTAGGGCTGATTAGTTGGGTAAGGATGTAATTGAATGGTTTTTGTATCGGTAATCGCACGTATCATGGTGACATGAAATTTAGGTTGACAACAACACAAGCTATTTTGTATCCTTTTACTTGCAACAGCTTCGGCAAACGCTTTTCTTATTTACATTGATGTTGAAGAAATTGTAGAACGGAGTGAAGAACAATACCCAATGTTTTCTCAAACCACTTGACTAACGAATAAACAAGCGATATTCTATTCTAGTTTTTCTATTTTAATCGCTTTAGTGCTTTTTATTCAAACAATTTAGTGTGTATAACATTTTTTCAACAGAGATGAAATATGAATAATTTGCCATCAATTTCGCTAATGAACACTAATAAATATATTCTATCCTATTCGTATTTATTAGTGTAGTTAGTGGCAAAATGCTTTCTCTGCCAAGTTTTCTTGTCTCCATAAACTCTTTGAAAAAAAATGTTATACATACCCCACAGCTACTTTCAACGCTTGATTCGGATAAATGATTACTTTCAACTTCCTTAGGCTAGCCAAAACATCCTTAGTTTTGATTCAATCATCCATAATAGATGAATCACCTTTATTAAATTTGATAATATGCAAGAAAATAAAAAGAAACTAGTAGTGCTTACTGGTGCTGGAATGAGTGCCGAAAGTGGACTGAAGACTTTTAGAGATAGCGACGGATTGTGGGAAGGTTATGATGTGTATGAAGTAGCTACTCCACGAGGTTTTAAAGCAAATCCGGAATTGGTGCTGAACTTTTACAATGAAAGAAGACGTGATGTGGCAAAAGCTAAACCTAATGAAGCACACATTGCATTAGCTAATTTGGAGTCTCATTTTGATGTTCACATTATTACACAAAACATTGACGACCTACACGAACGGGGTGGCAGCAAAAAGGTTACTCACCTGCATGGCGAGATATTTAAGATGCGAAGTGTGAATGAAATATCTAAAACATACCCCATTACTGGCGACATTAAACTGGGTGATTTGGCAGAAGATGGTGGTCAATTGCGCCCTTTTATTGTGTGGTTTGAGGAAGAAGTGCCGATGATTGAAGTGGCGGCAAAAATTGTGAGACAAGCAGACATCTTTGTAGTTATAGGCACATCATTGCAAGTATATCCTGCGGCAGGATTGGTTAACTATGCCCCCTATCAAATCCCTAAATTTATTATTGACAAGAAAATACCCTACACAGCTTCTTTGTATAACTTGACTGTAATTGAAAAAAGCGCAGTGGAAGGCGTGAAGGAACTGAGAAAGCAACTTAGCTATGAGTTCTGAGTGATGAGTCATGAGTTGAAAGTTGAAAGTTTGAATGAGGGTTGGCAAGAGGAGTTGTTATTGGTTTTATTCAATAGCATTGAAGGATGTTTTTTTGTAGAATTACCAATTGGGGACTCTATTCCTTTGTGTTCTTTGTTTTTCCTTTGTACCCTTTTTGGTAAAGCTCCTTAGTAATGTTGTTTTTTGTGGTTGATGAAAATTTGAATTATTATTGCCTCGTTATGAAATTAATCTTGCTTTTTATAAGTGCCTGCTTGGCATCTTCGTCTTTGTTTGCTCAATATTATTTTACAGATATAGTGGCTAATGCACAAAGCAGCACACAATACAAACTATTGACTGATGCTAAAGTGAAACAAGTGAAAGCCATTAACTATGATGAAAAAGGTAATGTGATTGCAGATTTGGGCATTGAACAAAGTATTATTGATGGTGGCAAAAAAATTATTACTAAAACCTCAATACCTAATAGTAGTGCATCTACACTTGAAAATAATTATACAGATGGCAAGTTGATTAGCTCTACTAACAATAATATGCAAACCTTTACCACCCTTTCTACCACTACAACCTATTCTTACAACGACAAAGGATCAATCGCTTCTATCAATTCCACTTCAACTGATACGGCTGCCGCTACTGGTTTTTTGGCTGAAAGACATACTTGGCTATACAATGAAAAAGGATCGCCAACTTTAATGTATAAAATAAAAGGACAAAAGGATACCTTGAAAGTGGTGTTTACGTATGATGAAAAAGGCAATGTGGCTGATGAACGCTGGATGAAAAAAGGGCAAATGACAGAAAAATATTACTACTACTATAATGACATCGGTTTACTTACGGATGTGGTTAGATTTAATGACAGAGTTAGAAAACTGTTACCAGATTTTGTTTATGAATATGATGCAGATGCAAACATGACCAAAATGACGCAAGCAATAATGGGCGGAACAGATTATCTTATTTGGGAATACACCTATAATGATAAAGGACTTAAAGAAACCGAAACCTGCTATAACAGAAAAAAGAAGCTTCAAGGTAAAGTGGTGTTTGAGTATAGTTATTAGAAGGTTTATTCTAACGACTAATAACTAAAAACAAAAGATAATTTCCTTATTTTTAAACCGATGTTCAATTATACCGATAAAACATATTTTGAGTACGACCTATCAGATTATCTTGATTTGAATAATGCAGTCTCATTGCAGGAGGCAAATACCATTTTTGCGTTCTTTAAAAACCACTGGCTTTTTAAATGGAATGATGCCCACAATGACTGCGAAGACAGGGCTAATGCTATCTGTATTTTGTTGGATCAATGGCGAATACCCAATTATAAGGGATGGGTTTTTAGCGGTTATTACCTTAAAGGAGAATATGGTTCGCTCATTAATTTATGGAACTATCATGTGGCTACTATTATTCCTGTTCAGATTGATTATATTACTTATCTATACGTTATCGATCCAGCAACGCTTCACCAATTAGAAACCATTGATTTTTGGGCTAGTAATGTTACCGAATTCCCTTACAGCTATTATCTGGTGAAATATGGCAGTTATTACATTTTTCCTGCGGAAAATATTCAACGCGATAACTGGCATTGGCGCGACCATGAAAACTATCAATGGACGATTGAAGGGCTAGCTGGCATTAATGGTGTTGCCCCCGATGGCGACTTTCATATTTACAATAACAGAAAGATTATCGAACGTACTAAAGTTGAATTCAATAAACTAAAAAATGGAGGATCTCCCTTCAGGTAAAAGTTTCATAACGCCCTCTTCATCAATAGAAATTTGAAATTCTTCTTGCATCATGGATACAACTTTCCATAAACTTTCACGAGAATGAATGGGTATCCCTTCAAAAAAAGTAAGAAATGAAGTGTGCCCCGCATTTAAATAGTCCAAAATGTGTTTTTGTATGGCTGCTAATTCTGTTAAATCATCCGGCCTTTTCTTTTTTTTTAAACAATTATCACATACCCCACAATGCCCTGCTTCCACATCACCAAAATAGAGTGCAATGTATTTGCTTCTGCATTGTTCATCTATCAAAGCAAACCATCTCATATCACTCACTCTTCCTTCAAAAGCTTTTTTCCTTCTGGAATAAGCAGGATAATTAATGTTCAAATATTTGGCAGGTGCTCTATCCAAAATAAAATGTATTTGCGGCGTTTCCTTTTGTGGTTGATAATGCAAAATGCGATAGGATTGTAGTTGCATCAGTTTCATTTTAACATCCTCTTCCTTCATGCGCAACATCTTTGCAATACGCTTTTCCGAGATGCTAACTTCATTATCATAGATGCCCGTGTAGCTTCGTAGCAAGCATTTAGCCACAGAATCTAACTGAGGAAGCGTTTGTTCTAAATCGTTCAGCACTCCTTTTTCGGCAGTGAACACCACTTTTGAAGGCAGAAAAACGGTTTCATTAAAAGATAAATGCCCTTCTTGCTCCAACACTTTCAATACCGAAACCGCCACCGCAGCATTCAATTTAAAGTTTTTGATAAATGTTGCGATATCAAAATCATAATAATTGCCCTCCCCAATGCCAACTGGAATGTTCAAAAAATTAGCCAAAGCCTGATAAACATTGCTCAAAACTTCTACTGATGGATACCTTATTTCGGGCAGTTCTTCTAGTCTTTTAATGTCCTGATCATTATACAACAAGATGCAATAAGCTTTTTCTCCATCTCTACCAGCCCTTCCTGCTTCCTGATAATAACTCTCCAAGCACTCAGGAATGTCGTAATGAATAACAGTGCGCACGTCTGGTTTATCAATCCCCATTCCAAAAGCGTTCGTACAAACAACCACACGTGTTCTATTATCAATCCAATCTTGTTGCTTTTTACTCCGTTCTTCTTGCGTTAACCCAGCATGATAAAAGTGAGATGAAATGTTTTGCAACGCCAATAACTGCGAAACTTGTTGCGTTTGGTTTCTGCTTCGAGTATAAATAATGCTGCTTCCATTCACACTATTCAATATATCAGTAACCTTATTAATCTTACTATCTACCTTAAAAGCAGAATAGGAAAGGTTAGGACGCTCAAAGCTTTGTTTAAAAATTGTTGCTTTAAATAGTTTTAGTTTTTTGATAATATCCTCTTCCACAATAGCCGTTGCAGATGCAGTAAGCGCAATCATTGGAACATTTTTGTGTACATGTCTTAGAAAAGAAATCTTTAAATAAGGTGGGCGAAAATCGTAGCCCCACTGACTAACACAATGTGCTTCATCAACCGCAATAAGGCTACAATCAAGTTTAGGCAAGTATTTAAGAAACAGATTTGTTTCCATCCTTTCAGGAGAAATGTATAGGAATTTATAGTTGCCTGCCACTACATCTTCCAATATAGTCTCAACATCAAATGGTGAAAGACCACCATAAATAGCAATGGCAGGAATGCCTCGGCTTAAAAGACCATCTACTTGATCTTTCATCAGTGCAACCAATGGTGAAATTACCAAACAAACGCCTTCCATTATCAATGCTGGCACCTGAAAACAGATAGACTTTCCACCACCAGTGGGCAACATGGCAAACACATCATGCCCTGCCAATACAGCTTCTATGATAGCTTCTTGATTACCCCTAAAGTTGCTGTGCTGCCAATATTGTTGTAGTATCTGTGAGGGAGTTGTCAAAAGTGTGTTGTATGAGTTTGATGATAAAGCCTTTTTTCGAATTTCAAAGTTAGCGGTTATGGTTGGAACAGATTAAATGAGTTAGGGATATTAAATTTTGAATTTTAAGTTTTGAATTAAGATTAGCAAATAGAAAGGTATAAGTCAAAAATTCACACTTACCAATAAAGGCTTCGCACAGTCCAAATAACCCTTAAAAAAAGGTCTAATGCTATGCATTTTAGCTAAAATTGAACTGTTGAAACCTGATACTAGTCGAAATGATTATTTGCAAAAAAAGAGGCTTGTTTTAAAGGACACTTAGCCTTGTATAAATGCGGGAAGTGTACATGGAGTTAAATAATGAACAAAAAAATAGCCACCTCATTTGAGATAGCTACTTGTTTTGTGTCGGGAAGACAGGATTCGAACCTGCGACCCCCTGGTCCCAAACCAGGTGCGCTACCGGCCTGCGCTACTTCCCGTTTGGTGGTTTTAAGCTTTTTGCGGTGAGAAAGGGATTCGAACCCTTGGTACAGTTTAACCCGTACGGCAGTTTAGCAAACTACTGATTTCAGCCACTCATCCATCTCACCGTCCTTACTCCTTTTTCAGAGAGGGACGCAAAAATAGGGATGTCAAACTGAATGGCAAAATCATTTTTCATTTTTTTTAAAGAAATTTCATCTAGTCTATCATTAGTGCCAAATTTCTAAGAAAATCAGCTATTTTTTTAGCCAAATCTTGTAAAACGAATATTTAGTCTGAAAAATTCATAGTGTTTAAACAAAAAAGGTTTCGCAATAGACGAAACCTTTAATAATATTGGTAGATAAATTTACTATTACATAGAAGCAAGTTGAACTTTTTGAGTTATCTCCATTACATTTTCACGAAATACAGAATCAGTATCCATCAAATCTTTTACTGTTTGGCAAGAGTGAATAACGGTAGTATGATCTCTTCCTCCAAAATGTTCTCCAATGGTTTTTAATGAGTTCTTAGTGAATGACTTTGCCAAGAACATAGTTATCTGGCGCGCCTGAACAATTTCACGCTTACGAGTTTTGTGTAAAAGCTTATCATAACTAACGCCATAATATTCGCAAACCATCTTCTGAATTGCATCGATGGTAATTTCTTTACTGCTGGTTTTAACGAAGTTTCTAAGTACCTTCTTTGCTAAATCCAAATCTATTTCTTTCCTATTTAAAGATGATTGGGCAAGAAGAGAGATAAGGGCTCCTTCTAATTCACGAACATTGGTAGTAATGTTGTAAGCAACATATTTCACTACTTCTTTGCTCATATCTAGCCCGTCGTTCTTCATTTTACGTTCAAGAATCTGGATTCTGGTTTCGTAATCTGGCAACTGAATATCTGCACTCAATCCCCATCTAAAACGACTTAACAAACGTTCCTGCAAACCTTCTAAATCCTTAGGAGATTTGTCACTTGTTAACACCAATTGTTTTCCTGTTTGGTGCAAATGATTGAAAATGGCAAAGAAAGCATCCTGACTTTTTTCTGCCCTAGCAAAAAATTGAACATCATCAATAATCAATACATCAATTAATTGATAAAAGTGTATGAAATCATTAATGGCATTATTGCGGCTATGATCTTGAAATTGGTTAATAAACTTTTCGCTGCTTACATATAAAACCACTTTGTTAGGATGCAAACGTTTAACATCGTTACCTATTGCTTGTGCCAAATGGGTTTTGCCCAAACCAACGCCTCCATAAATAACCAAAGGATTAAATGAATTTCCACCCGGTTTGTCTGCAACTGTTTTGCCCGCTCTTCTAGCAACACGATTGCTATCTCCCTCCACATAGTTATCGAAAGTGTAATTATGGTTTAGTTGTGGATCAATTTGCACTTTCTTTAACCCAGGAATTACAAACGGGTTCTTCACCGGATTGTCTATGACCAATGGAAAGTTCATTTCATTATGATTGAAAGTTTTTGATCCACTGGCAGGAACATCCATACTGCCACTACGACCATTGCTGCTATCAACCATTATTCTGTATTCAAGACGGGCGTCTTTACCTAATTCTCTTTTAAGTGTTTTGGCCAAAAGATTTACATAATGTTCTTCTAAATATTCATAAAAGAACTGAGAAGGAACTTGTATCATCAATACATTTCCTTGCAATTCAACAGGAACAATTGGCTCGAACCATGTTTTGAAATGCTGCCACTCCACGATGTCTTTTATAATCTTTAAGCAGCTACTCCACACGTTGTTAGCATCCTTCAAAACAGTAGTATTAGCCATAATTCTTTAAAAATTTATATGTAAATAAAATTATATTATCAAATATGGATTTATCAAGGAATGTTAGTTTTGAACCCGAAAAATTTATTGGGAGTGCGAATATGGACACTTTTTGTTGAAAAAAAAATTTTTATTTCTCGATTTTTCTTCCAATCAATACAGTATTAGCTTTCAGCAATTTTTTCTTTCTAGACCTATCGAAGTTATAGTCTAATCTGCCTAGCTGAAGCCCTGCCCACCCCACCTGATTCACCAAAGTATCCCCATTATTTTTATTGGTATACTTTCTTGGCTCAGAAAAAAATTGATGTGTATGTCCTCCCAATATTAAATCAATATGATATGTTTCTTTGGCAAGAACTTCATCGCTTACTTTATTAATGTCATATTTATCTCCAAGATGAGATAGACAAATAATCATGTCGCAACCCTGCCTTTTTAAAAAATCTACTGTCGTATTTGCACATTCAATAGGGTCTTTATAAATAGTATTGCCATATAAATTATCTGGAACAAGCCCTTTCAATTCAATGCCAACGCCAAATACACCCACTTTTATATTCCCCTTTTGGAATATTTTAAAAGGAACTGACTTATTTTCCATGGGTGTATTCGTGAAATCATAATTGCACAATAAAACAGGAAAATTTGCATGTTTCAGTTGATCAGCAAAGTTCTCAATTCCTGCATCAAAATCGTGGTTTCCCATCGTGCAGGCATCATAACCCATCATACTCATGGCCTTAATTTCTGGTTCACCTTTATATATATTAAAGTAGGGCGTTCCTTGAAAAATGTCCCCAGCATCCAAAAGCAATACATGTTCTGCTTCTTTTCTTATTTGATTAATGATGGTTGACCTTGCCGCAACGCCTCCCAAACCTGCATTCTTGCTTCCATCCATCGGAAATGGATCAAGTCTGCTATGCACATCATTGGTATGTAAGATGGTTAATGAATCCTTTGCAGAGAATTGTTCCGCATAAACCTTATCTATTATTGATGATGCCAATAATGATCCGCCAGCCATTAGAGACTGACCAATAAACTTTCTTCTATTAATTGGCATAAACTATTCTTTTTTCATTTTTTGCATCAATCGATTTTCCTTGATCAGTGAAAAGCCTTACATAAGCAAGTAATGCATCACGAACTAGATAACCTTTGCTTATTTTAGGAAACACTTTTAGCATATTAGTATTGTCTCCCCCATTTGCCACGTAATCGGAATTAGCAATTGTATAGGTACTGTCAGCAGAAAGTGGGTTGCCATTTATTAAAATATTTACTGCCTTTTTATTACTTATCCCCATGGAAACACCATAAAGTGGCCAACCATTGTTTTTTGCAATATGATTGAGGAAAGATAGTAATGAATCGCCTTTCACTCTTTGTAAAACCATGATATTGTCAAAAGGCATCAGTTCAAAAATGTTTCCAACAGTAATATTTCCTTTGGGTAAATAAGAACGAACGCCACCATAATTAACAAAAGCTGCATCAATATGCTGTTTAAAAACATTCTCTCCTATTGTTTTTATGGCATCACACATGAAATTTCCTAAACCACTTTCAGGTTGATGTTTGTAAAGACCACTTACAGAGAACCCAATAACTACATTCATCGATTTTGAAACACTATCTCGATAGTATGAAAGAAATGATGATAGGGAAGAATCCTTCTTTGTGTTTCCATCAATTGGGTAACCACTATAAGAAACTGAAATTCCTTGCGCATGAATACAAGGGGTAAGGAAGAAGTAAAAAATGACTAGCGTTAATATGCGCATGTAAATAATGGTTGAAAAGTGAAGATATATAAATTTTCAAATACAAAAAACTGATTGTTGCCCCAGATTCGAAATATTTTTATTTTTTTTAACCAGAATTAAAAAAATAGTCACTGGCATATAAAGTTTGTGCAAATTTAATAATTGAATATGTAGTGTTAATAGCTTGGTGCTGAATATATTGAATTCAATAAAAGCATTCAGCCCTAAAATAAGTTAAACCCGTTGTAGGGTTTTATCATAGTTGCTTATAAAAAATTGAGTGGACTTTTACCGAAATTGGGATTATGTGTTTTGATGATGTTCTAAAAGGAATGAGTTTAATTGACTTTTATATAACTGAGGCACTAAGGGAGAAAAAAGTATAAATAAGTTTATACCTTTTTTATTCACACAATGGTTTATTCAAAGTAAGGAGATAAATGCTCTCAAATTTTAGTTCTTTCAGCTTATGAAGAGAATATTTAAATCTCTTCTATCTTTTTATCATGAAAATGTTGTGTAGCAACAGAATGTTTATTGGCATTCCTAGCTTTAAGTAATGACAGCACTTGAAAAAATATAAACTTAGGTATGCCATTTAAAGCTTGATATATTCGTTTATCCGTGGGTGAAAGTAGTAATGCCAAGAAAAATCCAACAACAAACAACACAAACCCAATTAGCCACAGGAGGGCAACGAATGGACTAATGAATAAGTTGATTCCCATCAGAAATACAGAAAGAATAAGGAAGATAAATAATGGTGGGCGCAATAGTATAAAACCAAATAAAAATTGATTCCAGTTGAATCTCCTTATTCCTAAAGCAATGATCTGAAAACCAAAAATAAAATACTTAAACCAAGTGTTTATCCATCTGGCTCTTTGTTTTACAAGCTGATCAGATTGTGAAGTTTTTTCATCATAAACAATTGCTTTGTTTGTGAAAGCTATTCGATGGTTTCTGGTAATTATTTCTTTTTGCAGCACTTTGTCAAAACCAGCTCCAGTAACATCTAAATGTTCTAGACATTCACGATATAATTTAACAGTGAATGCCATGCCCGAACCTGCCAAAGTAGCAGAAGAGCCTACTTCGAACTGAATTTTTCCATCATAAAAATGATAGTAAATATCCCTAGCAGCATCAATACAAGAATAAGTAGTGTCCAAGTTTTTAGCCTTTCTTTCTCCCTGAACTGCTATAAATCCTTGATTAAAACAAACATTCAATTCATTTAGATAGTCTGGCTCAACTAAGTTATCACTATCAATAATGGTAAGCCTATCGTGTGGTCGCTTGAAGTTTTTTATAGCATAGAAATGAGAACGGGTATTGCTTGCCAAAGTTTCGGGCGGTCGAAGGATAATTACCCTTTCATCGGCAAATTTTAAGTTGGAAACATCACATTTATCCGCAATAATATAAATTAAAAAATTGCTGTATTGTAATTTAAGCAATGAATCAATTACAGGCGGCAACGTGTGGGTTTGCTCATAAGCTGTAACTAGAATAGCATAATCCGCTTCGTTATTATCGCTACTTGTGGGATTATATTTTTTCTTTGGCAGAATAGAATGCAGCACAAAAACGACGATTGGTAACGCCAAATTGTAACCAATTAGAATCTGAAAGGCAATCCAAAACGTATTGATGACTGTAGTAAGCATAAATTATTTTCTTTTTCTTTTGCGCTTAGGTTTTTGAAATCTTTTAAATAAAGCTTTTAGTCTAGATTTATAGCCTTGCACTTTGTTTAATATCCATCCAATGTATTTGCCATCCAATTCTCTCAAGTAATTTACCTGTAATTCCTTTTTTGCATCAATGGCCTTATTGGCTTGATAAACAGAAATTACCTTTTCACCTATAACAATCCACTCTTTCGATTTATTAAGGTTATCCAATGATGAAGCATCAATTATAATTACATCGAAACCAGTTTTTAGTATTTCAAACTTTTCTCGCACATCCTGTTCGCTACTCAATTCAAACAAAGAAACATCTTCTCCTCTATTCCCTAAAACCACAATTCCATCTTCCTGCATAATGTTTGAAAGAGTGAGTGTGCCAGCAATGTAATCTTCTATAAAAATTGTTGGTTCGGTAATGTCGGTTGTAGAAGGGTCATCAAAATTTCCATCAACCAATAGCACTTTCTTTTTAGCCATAGCATACGCATAAGCCAAACTTAGCGCAACAAAGGTTTTTCCTTCACTGGCAGCAAGACTAGTGATGGTTAGCAATTTTTTGTCTTGCATTTCTTGTTCTAACTCAAACCTAGTACTCCGAAGAAGATCCTTGTAATTCTGATGTTCCTTATTGTCATTAGTTGTTTCCCAAACTGCTTGTAGGTTCAAAGAAGTTTTTGCCAAAAGTGGCAAATAGCCCATAACAGGAATATTAGTTTTTTCAGCTAGCTGTGTTGGTATTTTTAAAGTATCATCAAGATAGAAAAGAACAAACAGCACTATTATGTAAAGTACAATAGGAACAATACCACTAACCACAATCAATAAATTTTTCTTTGATGGAGCTGGTGGTCCTGGCACAGCCATTTCAATTTGTTTCAATCGGGGGGTAATATTCGACTCTAAAGTAGTTTGATTATATTTCTGTAATATTTCAATGTATTCCTTGCTGGCAATGTCTACTTCTGTTTCAAAAGTCTGGATAACTGCTTCATGAGGAACCAGCATATCATAGCGTTTGTTTAGTTTAGCAATTTCGGCCTCATAAGTAGGAACACTATATTTAGCTAAATCCAATTGCATTTGCAATGAAAGCTTTTGGGTAACCAAACTTTCTTTAGCCCCTAATGGATTTAAAACATATTTATCTGTTAATTGGGTAATTTGTGCCGTAACAACACTCTGCAAGGAATCTATTTTCACTTTTATTTTCCTATCATAATTACTCTTAATGTACAAATCAGTGTAATGTTTCAACACATCTTTGGTGGCCATTATTTCAGTATTAATCTTAATAAAAGTACTTTCAATGTAAGCTCTATCACTAGGTTCAAACTTAGCATCAATACTTTTAATAGCACCAGTATAGGATACAATATCTTTTTCGGTAAGTTCTTTTCTCGATTCAAAATCGGCTATCTGAGCATAAATACTAGCTGCTTGTTCATTAAGATTGAGAACACGGTTTTTAATTTTGTACTCTTTCAAAATACGCATCTTTTCATTCATGGTGTCCCTTTTCTGTTCCAAAAGGTTTTCTAAAAAGTTTACGCCTTTTGTGTGGCTTTCTCTAATTATTTGAGTGTAATAGGCAACAAACTCAGAACATAAAGTATTCAGTACAAAAGCACAAAAATTAGGGTTATCGCCATCAATACCTAAATCTAAGAAATCACTATTCCCTACTCTATTTATACCAACCTTTCCCTTTAATGATTCATCATCATAACCCATTGAATTAATTAGGTCGTTAATTTTCTTTTCCTCAGGATTACTTAAAACAAGTTCCTCTCTTTCTTTATATTTTTTATTTATAATTATAATGTACCGATTCCTATCCCCAACATTAAGTGAACTTAAAAGCTTGCTTTTTTTTCTGAAGGAATCTTTTTGAGTAAGGTCATGTAAAATTAATTGATAGGATACTTGGTCGAGTATTTTCTTAAGCTGCATTGATTGAATAAGGGTGGCAAATGCCAAGATAATTTTAGATTCTTGTTGATCATCTTTATTGTCCAAGACGGAAGCTTCTGTTTGATCAACCAATCCTGTTGCCATTCGCGCTTTTGCCGAAAAACTCTCGGGCAAATGTTTAGTGAGCGATATCGTAATTAATACAGCTATAATTGATGATATTATCATCATGAATTTGTGCCTATATAATAGGGTTAAAAAGCTAGTATTTTCCATTTAGCGTATCTCTTCTAATTTTTTTCCTATTAATTCTTCAATGCTATATTTAGCCAACAATACTTCTCCTTCCGATGAAATTATTTGTTGCTTAGTTTCAGATGAAGAAACCAACGCTTTATTGTAAGTCTCGAAAGTTTCTTCTCCTTTTTCAAACTTATATTTCAATTGCTTAAAGTTTGCATCTAAGTCAACCTGATTCTTCGACTGCACCCTTAAAGTGATTAGCTTCTGAATGTATTTTATGTACCTAGTTTTCACTTCTATTTCGAATCCTAGGTCATAATCTTCTTTTTCTAATTGTGCAAGTATAAGCTGGTTTTTGGCATCTTTCGTTATGTAGGGTTTTTGTAATAGGCTAGCAAAGTTTAAGCCCATCCCAAATTGGTATCCAGTTAACACATAATTTGAGATAGAAATGCTATTTGTGGGGCTATAGTTCATTGAGAATGAGAAGAAGTCGAGCCATGTTTTTTTACTTTTTTGCACATTGTCTTTTGCCATTACCACCTTCATTTGGTTTGCTTTATACTTAGGATAATTTTCCTTAGCAGCATCAATTAATTTTTGCATGAAGGGATAATTTATTTCCGTATAAATAGACTCTTGCGCCTTACCACAGTTTGAAATTATTAAACAAATGAATATGTAAGATAATTTTTGTAAGAACCCTCGCATTTAAAAATTTTATTTAGTAACAGTGCTTTCAAAAAAGAAAAGTACAAACTTTTAGTCAAACCAACGGTAAAAAGTTTTATTGCCCTTATTTTGGCAAAATTTAATTAACTAATTAGTAGTACTTTTCGGGCAAAGAAAACGAATTGTATTTTTACATTTATTATTATTTAATAGAATTAATTTTCTTGTTATTACTAAGGTTTATTTTAACCACAAGGAAAACTAAGTATCTCACAAAGAACTCAAAGATTATATGGTAATACTTGTTAAGCAATGATAATGGTAAAATTTAATCCTTTGTGCACCTTGATTTCACTTGTGATCTTAGAGGTAAAGCTTCTGAGTAGTCCCATATTTTCTTTACATATTGTTTAAATAACAATAATTTTCAATCTCAATAAAACAACATGTCTTTAAAAGAGTCAATTAAAAGTAATCCTCGTTTAAAAAAAATAATTCATTGGATGCTAATTCCTACAAATGAAGCAAGGCCAAGGCTATGGGTTAAACTATTTGTGAATCCATTTATTCATAAAAAAGGCAAGGGTGCTAAAGTTCGGCGTAGAGTAAGGATGGATGTGTTGCCTTTCAACCATTTTTCATTGGGCAATAATTCAACAATTGAGGATTTCTGTACTATCAACAACGGTGTAGGGGATGTTCAGATTGGTAACAACACTTTAATTGGCATGGGCAACACCATCATTGGGCCAATTACCATTGGTAATGATGTGATTTTTGCGCAGAATATTGTGGCAAGTGCATTGAATCATGCTTATAGCGATGTAACTAAGCCCATCCACAGTCAGCCAATTTTAACCTCGCCAATAATTGTTGAAGATGAATGTTGGATTGCTGCTAATGTAGTCATTACTGCGGGGGTCACCATTGGAAAGCACAGTGTGGTTGGCGCTGGCAGTGTGGTAACTAAAAGTGTTCCGCCCTATTCGGTTGTGGTAGGCAACCCCGCTAAAGTAATTAAGCAGTATAATTTTGA
Organism: Chitinophagaceae bacterium; assembly: GCA_947447825.1. Taxonomy (GTDB): domain Bacteria; phylum Bacteroidota; class Bacteroidia; order Chitinophagales; family Chitinophagaceae; genus Parasediminibacterium. Next base: position 17,878 of record CANFLL010000013.1, read on the forward strand.
GAAAGCAGAATGGATAAGGGTTTAGTGCATAAAACTTAAAGTGTTAAGTGTACCTAAACTTACACATCCGTTTTTTTAAATAACACTATTATCAACTAACCAAACTATCAAAGCGAATTCACCATAATTCTCTTCATTCTCAAGTTTGTTTATGAAGTTGATACTACGAATGGTAACTTTTTAATCAATCTATATATTGTAAAACTACATTCATGTGTTCTTTGCAATATACCTAACTAAAGTTCTTTTTGCAATCGGCAATAATGTTTCTTCAATAGGTAAAGCTAAAGAGGTTTCTACTGCATATACTGCTGGGTTCGGCATAAAACTTCTTCTTTTTATCAGTTCAGCTTTCATTGAATAGTGTGTATTTACAAGGCTACGTTGCCAATCGGCAATAAAATCAGTGACCATAGATCTATATTTTTCGTCATGTTTCACAAAGATACTAAGCCTATATTGATATATTTTAGTGACCCTGGAATTGCTATTACACAAAAAGAAATAGCCTTCATTATGATCAAGTGGCATCAAACCTACGGGTTCTATATTTATTTTGTCCTCAATAAACTCATAAATTTCCGTACCATTATTAATCATTTTCTTCATCTTTTTGGCACTGTAATTAATAATCTCTTCCAATTCTTGCATCATATTATCATCTTCAATCATGCTCTCATATAAAACTTGAAGTTTTTGAATTTGAATTCCAGTTAACCTTTTAGGAAACTGCTCTTGTAAATATTTTTTGTTTTCTTTGAAAGCTACAAGATTATTGTAGTGAAAAATAAGATCTGCCAATTGCGGATAGAGTTTCGACTCATTAAAATATTTATTTATCTCTTGCAAGTAGGCCAAAAGTGTGTATCGTTTCAATTCAAAATCAATGTAACCATCAGCAAACCAAGTTTCAGATAATTTTTTCATTTATTCTACTATTTGAAGGTTAATAAATACTTTTTTACCAGCCACAATTTAGGAATAAAATTGAAAAAGTTTCTGACAATTTTTCTAATCTCTTTCAAAATTTACAATCAGTTGAAGGAGGTATTCTGAAAATCTACAATTAGTTAATTGTATTTCTTCAAATACCCTCGACTAGTTAAAACCTTATTGGCAAATCATTTCAATTAATGTTTGGATTTTTTGTTTGAAGCTAGGAATATCCAGTTTAATTATTTCCCATATCAATACCTAATCAACTCCGGAGTAATCATGAATAATTTTATTTCGTAAGTCTGCTGTCTCCCGCCATTCAATATCCGCATGCAATATTTTAAATTCATTAGTAACTTGATTAGATGCTTCTCCCATTATTTCTAAGTTTCTTACTACCGCATCTTTGGTTTTTCTATCCCTATAAAAATCGTCTTCAGTATAACCAGAAAGGTATTCATCAATATTATTTATGGCTTCAATTATATCCTTTAGCAATAGTAAATTGTTTCTTTTAGACATAAATAAGTTCTGGTTCTATTGCCTTCAAAAAATCCTGTTTCAAGGCGCGTTTAGAAATCAAATCCACCTTTCTTTTCAGTAAAGCTTCTATTTCGTAATTGAGGTGTAGAAACTTAAATCCCATTGTTCCATTTAGTTCCACCAGAATATCAACATCACTATTTTCATTATTGTCTCCCCTACTGTACGACCCAAATAATGCCATACTCTGCAAAGGGTATTTGCCAAATATTTCTGCCTTTTTCTCCTTTAAAATAGTTAGTATTTCATTATTCATAATTGCAAGATAGCTAAAACAAGTAGATAATGTAATTAAGTATTGAAAATGGAAGTAATTGCTACGAATTGGTCTGAGACTTTTCTAAAGTTCCCGAAACTATCTAAGCGAATCCACAAGTGACACGGTTACGGTAGCCTTGGTAGATTTTAGTTATTGACTTGCACTAGCGGAGAGTGGACGTTGAGTTGCCAGTTAGTGTACAGTTAATTCATAACTTTCCCTATAAGTAATTTCTAAAATATCTACATCTTCTTTTTTAAATTCTTCTTTTGGAGAAGTCTCTGCATGAGGCCATATAATTATTTTCTTTACCTTTTGAAACCCATTGTAGTTTTTTATATCATACAATGATAAAAGCTCTGTAAAGAAAGTTTGATTCTTAAGGATTATATCTTCAAAATCCTTCACCTGATTAATAAGTTCTTGCATTAAACGCTTAGACTTTAATTCGATAACACAGATTTGCTTATCTTTTTCACAATATCCTAAAATGTCATTAACAACTCTTACATCTTTGTCATTTTTCAATGCTAATTCTGATGTAATGAATCTTATATTTTGATCGAAAGGCAGTCTGTCTTCATTATTTATTGCTTTATTAATTATCCAAGCTTGCAAACTCTTTTCAGGGGTTGGGCGTTTGGGCGGTTCTTTTAATAAAAGCTTATCTAATGCTTTTTCTCCTTCGTCCTTATTTTTCAAATTAGATATGCCAAGTTCAGGTTTTTGGGAACTAACTGAGACTAGTGAAAATGAATTTATACTCCCCCTAAAGTGGAACTCATTTTTCACTAACTCATTATGTAACTCTTTATCTTCATTCAATTCCTTGGCAATCTTAAAAAATTGTAACTCTTTCATATTTTCCATTTTATTGTAATTTTTTAAACTTCATATTCCTTCCCATCTTCCCAAAGCACTATATTTTCAAAACCTTCTTTCTCAAAGGCTATTTTAAACTTTTCAGGATATGCAGTATGTATTGGCACTAGTTTCTTTGAATCAATTGCTTTCGCAAACTTAATCAAATCAGGTACTGTAGCGTGACCACTTGTATGTATTATTTGAAATGAAATACCACTTTCGTCTTTTAGTTTATTGATAGTATCTGTGAAATATTGTTGATGTTCTTTTTTTAAGTAGCCATCCCATTGAGAATATATGATGTTAATTGTTCCATTATCGCGAAGCTTCTCTATTAATTTCTCATTAGGGCAGCGAACAAAATAAACATACTTGGAAGGGGAATTGAAAACAGCATCACCTATTCTTTGTTTGCTTATCCTTTCTCTAAACTCATCAAATGACTTATCATTAATAATCTTCTTTAATTGACTAGGATGCTCATACACTTTTATTTCTTCCCATTCTATCACAGGAATACTTTTAGATTGTTTCCTCACCATATCTAAAATAAAAGCGGTATAAATATCTATCACCAAATATTTATTGGTTCTTTTACAAGCCCTTAAAACAGAAACCAACCTATCTACATTCTGTGCCGAACTTATAACAAAGGATATATTGTCCTGATTCCGGATTACATCGTAAATAGCTTGCTCTACGCTTTCTTCAGTTGCATATTTATGATTTTCCCTTTCTACCATTGTTCCCTCTAAAAAGAGTAAATCAATATTTTCTGGTGGTTTCTTTATCAAGATGTCATAAAGCATCTTTTTCCTTCCAGTAGCCCTAAAGTCTCCACTATACATTACCCGCTTACCATCTACTTCTATTAAAAATGAAAATGATTCTGGTGTAGAATGGTCGGTTAAAAAGGTTTTTACTTTAAATGTATCAGCAATGATAAACTCATTCCAAGGCTTTATTAGCTTAAAATCCCCATCCAATGGTGCTTCGCCTATAAATATTTTTGTTGCATTGATTAGGTCTAATGAAAGTTCGCCAATATAAATAGGCACGTTCTTTCCTACCATTTCCATTAAGCCAACATGGTCTTTATGTGGATGGGAAATAAGCAGTGCATCCAACTTGTTTCTCGCATAATCAACATTGGGGTTCTTTGTATCCAATGGCGTACCGAGGTCAATCCATAAAATTTTTCCATTGCTTGCAGTTAGTTCAATGCAAGTTCCACCAATCTCTTCTGTTCCCCTGTAAACTTTCACTTTCATATTCTATCTATTATCATTATTAAATGTATTCTACTTGGTGCTTTAGTTATGGTCATCAATCTTTATCTCCTTTTGTATTCCTTTGTTTGCGGGTTTATAAACGCAGAAGCCTAACCATATACAAAACATCAACGCAAGACAAAGTGTAATGATAACGATAAAAGTGTGACGTTTTGCCGCATACATATCATGGCATTGATTGCCAATAAAAGCATTACACAAACTTGCAAGCAAATAGCCAATCGAACCAACTGCACAAACAAGTGCAGCAAAGACGCAGAAGAGCCAACAAAACGGATTTGTAACTGGCAAATAAACAAGCACTAAAAAGAGCATTGCCGCAACCCCATAACCAATTATATATGCAGTGTAATTACCCATAAACTTATTCCTACCTATAAAACGTAACAGGGTACTTTTTTACGACACTAAAAGGATAATCTTTACCCACAAGTTTTCAACAACACTATGCACATCGTGTTCTTAGAGTAGACGTTAGTAGAAGAAAGCAATTCAAACTTTTCCATACAATCCCCTTCCACCACCCCCTTCAAACCCAAAAACTACCTCCGAAGACTTAAAAGTGGTGTATTTAGGTCATCGGACGAAGGATTTAGGTCATCGGACGAAGGATTTGAACCATCGGACGGAGGATTTGAAACATCGGACGGAGGATTTGAATCATCAGACGGAGGATTTAAACCATCGGACGAAGGAATTGAATCATCAGACAAAGGATTTGAATCATCAGACGGAGGATTTGAACCATCGGACGGAAGATTTAAGTCGTCAGACGTTGTATATAGACATTTTGATGATTATTTCAATTGAATGAAGATTGTACCATATTAAAAACGCTAACCCTTAACTAATGGGTATATTTGGAGAAATATATTTAATATGGAAAAGAAAGTTGTTGTTAGAAATTACTCCATTACTGATGGAGAATTGGTAGTTACTGGCAACAGCCTGCTAACTTCTGCACGTAGAGATTCTGTAGAATTTGCCACCCGTAGCTATACTGAAGTAAAAGACTTTGCGCCATTGGCACTAGAAATAGTTGCTTTTGCAGACCTCCCTACCGATGAGGAATTGCGTGGCATTCAAGACACTGCTACCAATACAAAAAACGTAGGTGCCGATAATGTGAGAGTGAAAATTAGGGCAATAATGACCTCCACCGAAAATATTTATGATGTACATAGTGGCGAGTTTAAGCGTTTTGGCACCAAAGGCATGAGTCATTTTAGCGATGCCGAACTGATAAAATGTGGCCGGAGAGTAGCCAGAACCACCACTGCCATGCTAACCCAACTTGCCCCTCAAGGCATAACCGCCACAACGGCAACTGCTTTGTTAACAGCAGTAAATAGTTTTGAAACTGAAGTTGATGACCAGCTGGATACTATTAATGATAGGGATATTGCTACCGAAGCAAGGGTAGTGAAAGGAAATTCAGTTTATGCCAAGTTGATAAAAGTGGCAAACACTGGCAAGAACATTTGGGTAACAACCAATGAGGCAAAACATAATGACTATGTAATTTATGATACCCCAAAAACAGCTGTGGTTCCTGTTCCGCCAACAACGTAGATGTGAGTGGAGAGTCGAGAGTCAATAGTCGAGAGTTTTGGAGTATAAAAGAAAGAGGCAGTAAGGAAGATAAAACATCCTTACTGCCTCTTTCTTTTGACTATAGACTTATGACTTTCAACTTTCCACTATCGACCAATTCTCAAAGCCATTTCAACAGCAGTAATTTTAATTCCCTCAATTCTTTAAGAAACTTATCTTTGGATATATTATCGCAAATGACAACGAAAGAAAACATATTATCTACTTTAAAAACGCACAAGCATGAGTTTGCAAAATATGGCGTTATGAATGTTGGACTATTTGGCTCTTATTTGCGCAATGAACAATCAGCTAAAAGCGATATTGATTTGCTGATAGACTTTGAGCCGGAAAAAGAGAACTTCGATAATTATATGGCCGTCTATGATTTGTTTGAGAATCTTTTTAAGAATGAAAAAATTGAAATCGTAACCAAAAATGGCTTGAGCAAATACATTGGCCCTAAAATATTAAAAGACTTAGTGTATGTCTAAGGAGCCCATTGAATTCTTAAAACATATTGCTGATGAATGTACCTATTTACTTTCAGTGAATAATGGCTTATCAAAAGATGATTTTTTAGATGATGAAACTTTGAAACGGGCTGTTGTAAGAAGTTTAGAAATTATAGGAGAAGCCACAAAGAAAATCCCCGCAGACTTTAAAGTTAAATGGAGTTCAATAAAATGGAAAAATATGGCGGGAATGAGAGACCGCCTTATTCATGACTAGATTGGAGTAAACTATTCTATTGTTTGGGATGTGTTTAAAAATAAAATCCCTGAACTCTATGAACAAATTCAAGACGTAATAAGTAATGAATAATCTTATTTACTACTAATACACTGCAGAAAAGCAATTTTAAACCTTTTCTTTTAACTCACAACTATCGACTTTTTTATTACGACTCTCAACTTTCCACTTTCCACTAATTCCTCTATATTTGAAACAATAAAATAAACTGATATGGACCATCGTTACCCAATTGGCAAATATGAGCCAAAAGAATATAGTGAGGCACAAAGAGAAGAATGGTTGAAAGCAATAAAAGAGCTTCCAGCAAATCTTAAAAAAGCCCTTGAAGGATTGAGCGAAGCGCAACTAAAAACTCCTTATCGAGATGGCGGTTGGACGGTTGTTCAACTTACTCACCACATTGCAGATAGCCATGCCAACGCGTATATTCGTTTTAAATTGGGACTTACAGAAGATAACCCAACCATTAAACCTTACGAAGAAAAGGAATGGGCCTTACTGGCAGATAATGATGCGGTGCCTATCTCTGTTTCGGTTACGCTGCTAGAGGCTTTACATACTAGATGGTCGGCGGTTTTGGCTACCATCACTACCGAACAATGGAACAGAACGGTGGTGCATCCCGAACACGGAAGGCAGATGACACTATGGTTTTTATTGGGCATGTACGCATGGCATAGCCTGCATCATGTGGCACACATTACATCATTGAGAGAAAGAAATAATTGGTAAAATATGAGTGAAGGAAGAGATTTAACTTGGAAAAAACTATCGTCTGAATATTTATTGAGAGATACTTGGGCTACTATCAGAATAGATTCTTGTGAGAAACCAGATGGCGTAATTGTGGAACCATATTATGTGTACGAGTTTCCTAATTGGGTTACGGCATTGGCTTTCACTAAGGACGGAAAGATAATTTTGGAACGGCAATACAGGCACGCCCTCGGCGAAACGATGTATGAAATACCGGGAGGCTGTGTGGATGCAAGTGATAAAAGTTTTGAAGATGCCATTGCTAGGGAACTGTTGGAGGAAACAGGCTACAAATTTGAACGCTTTGAATACTTGGGCAAAACCTCTGCTAATCCATCAACCAATACTAACTTGATGCACATGTTTATTGCTTATGGTGGCGAGTTGGTGCAGGAGCAAGAACTGGATCATGGGGAAGACTTGGAAGTACTTTTTGTAACGATGGAGGAGTTATTGGATCTGCTAGAAAGAGGAGAGTTTATGCAAGCAATGCACACCACCTGTTTGTATATTGCATTGAAGAAGCTAGGCAAGTTTAGTTTAAAATAATTGCAAATGTGGAGGAAGGTTTACCACAAAGTACACAAAGAAAAAAAGACAAGGAACACAAGGGTTTTGGTTTATTATTCAACTAAAGGGATTAATATTTGATTTGTGTTCCTTGTGTTTTTCTCCTAGTGACCTTTGTGGTTAGAAAATTATAACATGAAATACCCCAGAAGATTATCGTCGGGCGCAAACAACACAGTCATCGTGGTTTCAGACAACGAGGTGGCAAAACTTTTCACGGATGATACCCGCTCGGATATTGGTTCGGAAGCCGAAAAGATGAAGTATGCAAATGAGATTAATGGTCTGGTGGCAAAACTGGTAAGACTGGAATATAATGAATTGCTGCAAGCTGAAATGCTGGTAATGGAACGAATAAAACCAATTGATTTCAGAGCGTATGAAGTGGAAATAAGGCAACTTTGGCTAGATGTATTTGAACATGAACTTAAACAATTGCACGCTGCTGGTTTTGTTCATAGAGATTTGAAAAGGCCATCGAATATTGGCGGGCTTGCTTTTGATAATATATTACTAACAGATGAAGGACTCAGATTAATTGATGTAGGCATCTCAGCGCTGGAAAGGCAAGTGGGTAGTGCTATCTTTAATAAATATGTAGAAATAGAATTGGCAGAACTGGTAGTTTTTAAAGATTATTTTTTGAATAGATAAAAAAAGTGCGATTAAAGTGCTTTACCACTGAGTTCACAAGAAGAAAGCAAGAGACACAAAGGTTTTAGGAATTGACTAAAAATAAATTGAGCAATTTGAAGTTTAATTCAGTTTATTTTTCACCTATTACCTATATCTTATTGCTTACAACTTACGTATCATTTCAAAACAAGTTTTAACATGCAATCGTTGTGTTCTTTGTGAAAACCTTAGTGTTTCTTGAGGTTAAAATACACCAGAGTAGTAACTTTTTTCATATCTAAACATCATTACCTTTTATTTGCAGAATGGAGAGTGCAAGCAAATCTAAACCCACGAGCAAAAAGTCCACAGCAAAGAAGCCTGCTGCAAAAAAGCAGACATTGCCTTGGCGCATCTGGCGTTTTACAAAGCGGCTTTTTTTGTTTATGTTTCTTTCGTCATTGTTCTATGTAATCCTTTGCAAATGGGTAATGCCCCCCATTACGCTAACACAACTTAGCAATAGTATTAGTTATGGTTTGAAAAGAGATTATGTAAGCAAAGCAAACATTTCGCCTAATGCACGCCTTGCCGCCATTGCAAGCGAAGATCAATTGTTTCCAGAGCATTATGGATTCGATTTTCAGGCAATACAAAAAAGTTTAACACAGAAAAAGAAAAAGAAACAAAAGCTTCCATTAGGTGCTGCTGCAAGCACTATTACGCAACAAACAGCTAAGAATGTGTTTTTGTGGCAGGGTGGCGGTATATGGAAATATATACGTAAAATTCCTGAAGCTTATTTCACGTTGTTAATAGAACTGGTATGGGGAAAACAACGCATTATGGAAGTGTACCTAAACACCATAGAAATGGGACCAGGCATATTTGGAATAGAAGCGGCTAGTCAAGCTTATTTTAATGTGCCAGCAAAAGATTTATCTCGACAACAGGCGGCTATGATTATTGCTTGTTTGCCTAATCCTAAAAAGTTTACAGTTATTCCACAAAGTACTCGTGTGGCGTGGCGTTTTCCGCAGATTCTGCGAGAAATGCATAACCTAGAAGAAGATGAAGATGTTCATGCCATTGTGGCTCCATAATCCAAAACAAATATGGCTTCACCGAATAGTGAAGCCATATTTGTTTTGGATTATTAAATGATTAGAACCTCAACGTTCGCAAGCTTCTATGCAAAGACTGCGAAACGGAAAGTGTAAGCAAGCTTAAAAATGAATTTTATATTTACCATTGAAAATACAGAGAAAAGATTTTTAACAGCCAACTAACCATTCCCCTATAATCCAATTGGTAAAGCTACTTTCACATCATCCCAAAGCATTACAAGGTTTGCACCTGCGTTGCTATCTTCAAAATACATCGTGAAGGCTTCTGTTGTTTTATTAAATTTCGTTACTGGAACGTCGGTACGTAAAACATCTTTTTTTGCGTCATAACTATAATTGCCCCAAGTGTAATTATCCTTACTCACTATGATTGTCCACTTTGTAGCCGTAGGAATGCAGTAAAGTGTATATCGTCCTTGTAGAATTGTTTTTCCAGCAATAACAACTGGTTTAAAAAACTCAATTTCAGTTGCCTCATTAGCACCTAGTCTCCAGTTTTCATTGTACTTAACCAAGCTGCCAAAAATTTCTCTACCCTTCTTTTGTGGTCTGCAATAAATAACCCTAGCAGTTGGGTCTTCTTTTGTTTTACCATCAATTTTTGATAGCGGATAATTGGCAGGCCAATAACTCATTGACATAGGGCTTTTAGCTAATTCACTTGGATCATGCTGTGCAAAACTTAGCGCAACAAAACATAAACAGGTAAGCAGGGAAAATAATTTCTTCATTGTTATTTTTTGCAATTACAAATCATTTTGTAATTGATTATGCAAATAAATGAAAGAATACTCTTTAAGCTCTGGAAAAAATGATTGATACAAATACTGGATTGGTTCGTAATGCTTTAGCCAAAGATCAAAACAGTTATGTGAGGTAGTTAAATAAACTGCACGACGAGTAACGTTTGCAAAGCTTTTTTCTATTGCCCAATTAAACTGATAGTTACATAGCCAGTTATTTTCTTTCATTGAAGGAAATACTCTTTGAAACTTTTCTGGAAAAACATTTTGATACATGTTGAGCTGGCGATAAGTGTTTTCTGCAAACAGAGCCAATGATTCATTGGTAGAAAAATAGTTTTTATCTTTTGCCAGATAATGATCGAAAACTATATCCACAAAAGCACCTGCGTATTTTCCTACTGCTGGTTTAAGATATCTTTTTGCCTCTTTGGTGACTGGATGATTGTCTGTAAACGTGTCAATGGCTCTGTGTAATTGTATTCCTTTTTGGATGGGTAAAGGAAAATCGTATTGTCTTTTGCCTTTGATGTAATCACTTATAATGTTGCCCACCACTACTTCGGGGTTTTCAAAAGATAGATATGCGTGGGCTAAATAATTCATGAAATAAAGATAGGCGTTTCTGTTTAGGGAATGTAGCCAGAATAAGCAGATTAAATAGCAATGGGGGTGTTTTAAAAGTTTTTATACGGATATAAGACGCATTGATATGCGTCTTATATCCGTAACGCAATTTTTTAATGTAAACATTTTTTATGCACCCTAGCTTTTAAATGCAGTGTAAACTTCAGTTAATGCTTGTAAATTATTAGTTACAAATTCTTAAGCCAATATCTTATTTATTGTACTTAGCTCATCATCGGTAAAGTTTGGATTATTTAGGCATGCTATGGAATTAAGTACTTGCTCTGGTTTGCTAGCCCCAATAAGTACAGTAGTAATTCTATTATCTTTCAAAATCCACGCTAAGGCCATCTGTGCTAGTGTTTGATTTCTGGTAATTGCAATGTTGTTAAGCAGATTTATTTTTTCAATTTTATCTTCTGTTATGTCAGCTTCTTTTAAAAACAAATTCCTAGTAGCACGTGCATCCTGTGGGATTCCTTTAAGATATTTATCAGTCAATAATCCTTGTGCTAATGGGGAAAAAGGAATACAACCAACGCCATATTCTTCTAAAACATCTAATAATCCTCCTTCTACCCATCTTTCAAACATGGAATATTTGGGTTGATGAATTAAACAAGGAGTACCCAATTGTTTCAATATTTTAAATGCCTCTGCAGCTTCTTTTGCTCTGTAATTACTGATGCCCACATATAATGCCTTTCCTTGACGCACAATTAAATCTAATGCTAGCATGGTTTCTTCAATGGGCGTATTCGGGTCGGGACGATGATGATAAAAAATGTCAACATAGTTCAGTTGCATTCTTTTTAAGCTTTGGTCGAGACTAGAAACAAGGTATTTCTTGCTACCCCAATCACCGTAAGGGCCATCCCACATGGTGTATCCCGCCTTTGATGAAATGATTAATTCATCGCGATAGCCTTCAAAATCTTCTTTCAATATCTTGCCAAAGTTTGTTTCTGAGCTTCCAGGAGGTGGACCATAATTATTAGCAAGGTCAAAGTGAGTGATACCATTATCAAATGCGGTGTGCAAAATGCTTTTGCATTTTGAAATAGTGTCTACATCACCAAAGTTTTGCCATAATCCTAGAGAAATGGCTGGTAGCAATAAGCCACTTTTACCACATCTGTTGTATTTCATTTTAGTGTATCTGTCTGCAGCAGGAACGTAATTCATAATTGAGTTTTTTTTTGTTGACTAATCAATTTGCCAAAAGTTAAACGTAGATGTGTTAAACGAATGGTGTTTTGGTTACAATTGCTTTAACCAAAGTGTTCCGTATCTCAATATAAATTGAGTTACCAACTGATGCTTGATTTATTGCAACATAACCCAATCCTACTGCTTTATTTAAACCCGGAATCTGTGTTCCACTTGTCACTTTCCCTATCAAACTGCCGTCTGAATCCTTAATTAAGTAATCATGTCTTGGTATTCCTCTTTCTATCATTTCAAAGCCAACTAGTTTTTTTGATATTCCTTCTTTCTTTTGTAATGCTAAAAAGGAACTGTTTGTAAATTCTTTAGTAAACTTTGTAATCCATCCTAATCCAGCTTCTAAAGGCGAAGTAGAGTCGTTAATGTCATTACCATAAAGGCAATACCCCATTTCAAGACGAAGTGTATCTCTAGCACCAAGTCCAATTGGTTTAATGTTTAGTTCCATTAATTTATCCCAAATGATATTTGCTGCATCATTGCTGTCTTCAAAATAAATTTCCACACCTCCAGCACCAGTGTATCCAGTTGCACTTATCAACACGTTTTCAATGCCGGCAAATACACCTCTTACAAAAGTGTAGTTTTTTAGGTTAGTTATGTCAATAGGAGTTAACGATTGAAGGAGTTTGCATGCATTTGGTCCTTGAATGGCCAATAAACAAGTTTTAGCACTGATGTTGTGCATTTGAACATTGTTTGTGTTGAAGCTACTAATCCAATTCCAATCTTTTTCTATATTGCCAGCATTCACTACCAACATATAAACTTTCTCTTTTTCAATACAATAAACAATCAGGTCATCAACTATACCACCTTCTTTATTGGGTAAACAACTATATTGAGCTTGTCCATTCGATAGGGAAGAGGCATCATTCGTAGTTACACGCTGAATTAAATCTAGAGCGTATTCTCCTTTCAAAATAAATTCACCCATGTGGCTCACATCAAACACACCAACATTGTTTCTAACTTCTGCATGTTCATCATTTATTCCAGAATAACTAATTGGCATATTGTAACCAGCAAAAGGTGCCATTTTAGCTCCTAGTGAAATGTGTTTTTCTGTAAATGGGGTATTTAAAGCCATATATTGTTTAATTGAAAATTGTTTAGAGTTGCAAATGTAAAAGAGTCAGATGCTTAAAGTTGCTTTGTTTTATGATAGTTTTAGATAAAATAACAATATATTTTATCAGAAAAACTTAAAAAAAGAAGACAGCTAGGTGGATTTACTTAATATTTGTTAAAATGTCAACTATTTTTTAAGATATAAATTCATTGTTCATAGAAATTATCAGATTTATTCATTTTCTCCTATATTCGCATCTTAAAATAGCGTTTATATCAAGGAAAAATTTTCAAACTAGTTCCATGCAAATAACATCACGATTAACAAATTTTGTTTTAACCTTAACCACAGTGGTTGGTTTGTATTCTTGTGGCCCTAAGGCTGAAAAGTCTACTGTATCCGGTATGACGTATGGTGACAAGAAAATGGGTGGCTTTTCTGTAGCTAAACCAAAAGACACCAAAGTTGCTCCAGGACTTGTATTCGTTCAAGGTGGCACTTTCACAATGGGTGCAACAGAAGAGGATGTACTTCAGGAATGGAATAATATTCCAAGAAGAGTAACAGTTAACTCCTTTTTCATTGACAAAACAGAGGTAGCTAACGTAAACTATCGTGAATATTTGTATTGGTTAGAACACATGTTTACAGATACACCAAAATATAATGCTTTATTAAATGGTGCTCGTCCTGATTCATTGGTTTGGAGAAAATCTCTTTCGTACAATGAACCTTATGTAGAATATTATTTCCGTCACCCATCATATAATTACTATCCAGTAGTTGGTGTAAGTTGGAAGCAAGCGTATGATTTCTGTCAATGGCGTACAGATATCGTAAACGAATACGAACTTAAAAAACTTAATTACATTGACAACAAGCAAACTGGTAAAAGTATGTTTGGTCAAAATGATAATCACTTTGTAACAAAGAGTTATTTAATGGGTGAATATCAAGCTAAAGCAGGTTCTTTGTTGAAATCTAGCTCTAATCCATTAAAAGATGAAAACGGAAAAGGTAGAAATCCTCGTTTTGAAGATGGGGTAATGTTCGCAGATTATCGTTTACCTTCTGAAGCTGAATGGGAATATGCAGCTTATGGTTACATCACAGAAAACCCTCAAAGAAAACCTTCTAAAACACAACGTGGAGAAGAAAATATCCAAAATAAACAAATCTACTCTTGGAAAGATGATGGTTTCTCAAGTTTGAGAAGTACTAAGCCCGGTGGTTATCAAGGTGCAATGCTTGCTAATTTCAAGCGTGGAAATGGTGACTACATGGGTGTTGCTGGTGGATTGAATGATAATGCTGCAATTACTGCTGAAGTTACTTCTTACATGCCAAACGGATATGGATTATACAACATGAGTGGAAATGTTAGTGAGTGGGTTGCTGATGTTTACAGACCTTTAACTAGTATTGAAGCTGATGACTTCAACCCATTGCGTGGTAACATATTTAAGAAAGTGGATATGAGTGCAGGTCAAGGTAACCTCAGAGATAGTTTAGGTAGAATTAAAATGGTTTTAGAATCTGATTCTGCTTTGAAAGATAGAAGAAATTACAGAAAGGCTTACGCTGTTGATTACATGGATGGTGATAGCACAAGTCAAGTTGCTTATGGTTACGGAGTAACTACATTGGTATCTGATAAGTCTCGTGTAATTAAAGGTGGTAGCTGGAATGATGGTCCTTATTGGTTGGCTCCAGGTAGCAGAAGATATATGGAAGAAGATCAAAGTAGTAGCACAGTAGGTTTCCGTTGTGCAATGACACATTATGGCGCTTCCGAAGATTTGAAAGCTAGTACTAAAACTGGTAACATCTTCCCTCAGAGAAAACAAAGAAGATGATATCATTTAAATAATTTTCACAAAAAAGTCACTTAATTTATTGAGTGACTTTTTTATTTAAGTACACTCAAGGCATAGCATGTATGATGGAAGTAACTAATCAGATTAAGGAACTTTATAAACTGTTTCTGCAAAATCCTTCGGTTCAGACAGACACAAGAAAACTGAGATCGGGTGATCTATTCTTTGCCCTTTCTGGCCCTAACTACAATGGGAGCGATTTTGCGCTTAAGGCCCTAGAACTTGGTGCCGCTTATGCTATTATTGATAAAGACATAGAATCTGATGATGAGCGAATTATTAAAGTTCCGGATTCGTTGCTTGCATTGCAACTTTTGGCAAAATACCATCGACAACAACTTAAAATCCCTGTTTTAGCTATTACAGGTAGTAATGGTAAAACAACTACAAAAGAATTGGTAAGCACTGTTCTAGCAACCACCTTGATAACCTATACCACGCAAGGGAATTTGAATAATCATATTGGTGTGCCTTTAACTATTTTAAGCATTAAAACAGATGCAGAAATTGCTGTGATAGAAATGGGGGCTAATCACCAAAAGGAAATTGCAAGCTATTGTGAGTACACTTTGCCTACACATGCGCTAATAACCAATTGTGGTAAGGCACATCTGGAAGGTTTTGGTGGCATAGAAGGAGTTATCAAAGGAAAGGGCGAATTGTATGATTATATAAGAGCAAATGGTGGAACTGTTTTTATTAATTGGGATTATAAGTACTTGCAAACAATGAGTGGCGGAATAACCAATTTGATAAAGTATGGTACTGTAAGTGCTGATACAATTGGATATTTAATAGAATCAAACCCTTTTCTTAAAGTAGGTTTCAAGAACCATAATGAGTTAGAAACCATTTCCACACAATTAGTTGGTGAATATAATGTACCAAATGTGTTATGTGCGGTTGCTGTTGGCAAATATTTTGGGGTGCCAAATGAAAAGATAAAATCTGGTATCGAAAATTATGTTCCTACCAATAGCAGATCGCAACTAATTCATAAAGATTCAAATTCTATCATTTTGGATGCTTATAATGCTAATCCTACAAGCATGAAAGCAGCTATTGAAAACTTTGCTTCATTGGATGGGGCAACTAAGGTTTTGTTTATTGGCGGCATGATGGAACTTGGGGACGAAAGCCTAGCAGAACACTTGTCTATCATTAATCTTATTAAAAAATACAACTGGGATAAAGTTGTTTTAGTGGGTGGAGACTTTAATAAAATAGTTCATCCTTTTATCAATCTAACTAATTCCCTAGAAGCGAAAGAATGGTTTACTAACCAACATTTCACTAATACTCATTTCTTAATTAAGGGTTCAAGAAGTATGCAAATGGAGAAAATTATCCAATAGTTCGTTGTTATCACATTTTAGTCTTTTCAATAATTCTTATTGATTACCTTGCCGCACTTCAAGCAAATACTTATGTCTAATTCTGCAAAAGCACCTTCTTATCTTTTTAGCTTAATAAATAACAAATGTCCTCGTTGTAGGCACGGAGACTTGTTTGTCTCTAAAGCTGCTTATAACTTAAAGAATGGAGAAAATGTAAAAATGCACGATCGATGCCCTGCATGTAATCAACAGACTGAAATAGAAGTAGGCTTTTATTATGGAACAAGCTACGTTAGCTATGGTTTAACGGTAGCCTTTTCTGGTGTTTCCTTTGCTTTATGGTTTTTTACTATTGGTTTTAATCTGGAGGATAATCGTATTTTTTGGTGGTTAGGATTAAATGCAGCTGTGTTATTATTACTCCAACCTTTATTTATGCGTATCAGTAGGAGTATGTGGATTAGCTGGTTTGTGAACTATGATCCTGAATGGCAACTACATCAGCCCAAAGATTCGGAGCGTGTAGTGGAAGAACACATGAAGAATTGGTAATAAATACTAGGGCTAACTCAACCACAAAGATTGCAAGGAATGAGGTTTATTTTTTTATTAATGGTAACTTATCAGGCATTATATAAACCATATTGTCCCTTGTTTGTCCCTTGTGTTGTTTGTGGTAAATTTCCTAAGAAGTAGTAACCCTAAGTTTATTTGTGCAACACTTCCTTCAACACATTCATAAGTCTGGTATTGATATTTTCAAAGTCGGTGTATCCTCTCGAAATCAAATAGAACTTACTTTCTCCAGTTTGTAAAAGCAAACAAGGATAGCCATTAACCTGCAATTGTTTACACAATTGAAACTCATAGTAAGCCTTCTCCTTATATTCTTCACTAGCAAGCTTTGCGTAAAAAGCCTCTTCATTTATTCCATACTTTTCTATTAGGTGTCTGTAAGATTCATTATCCGTTAAATCTCTTCCTTCATAATGTAGGGCATATTGCAAATCGGCGGCAAATGACACTTGTTTTTCAGGGTAATATTCTTTCAAAATGCTAAGGGCAATTGCTGGCTTTTCGCTATTAGGATACCAATCACTTTGTTCAGGATTGTTAATGTGCCATAAATAATCTTCGCCAAACTGAACACCACTATACTCTTCCACAGTTTTATAGGCTTGTTGAATAAAGCTAGCAGTAGCCCCAATATGAACAGGTTTCTCGGGTAGAATCATGCCTCCACTTAAAACTTCAATAGACATAAACTTACTGTACTCAGCATCAACTTGCTTAATTACGTTGCTGAAACCATAGCACCATCCGCAATAAGCATCATAACAATAAAATAAAACTGGATTGAACATTTTGCAAATGTGGCATTTTTTGAGAAAGATAATTATCTTATTAAGTAATTTTCTGTTTTTGCATAGGTTCTTAAAGTAACTAAATGATAACAATCATCGCTTCTGTAAATAAATGTGGAGGATAAATTAACCGCAAACTCCTCAAAGGCTTTCGCAAAGAAGGCCAAAGTTTTCTAGGTTTATCAAGGAATGTCATTTTAATTACACCAAGTTAGTAAAATATAAAAATATCCCCCCAACTGTACACCACTAACCAATAAAAACTTCCTTCACTGTTAATAAACAGTTATTCGCCGATAAATTGAATCAATCATACAGCATAAAAAACGATGTAGTTATCATTACACCGATTACTATTATTTGAATTGCATGAGAAGGATATTGTTTTTAGTTGTTGTTGCATTGTTGTTTAGTAGCCATTCGTTTGCAAAACATGTGAAAGGTGGATGGATATTGTATGAATACCAAAGTGCTGGAGCAACCACCAATACGTCCATTTATAAAATTACAGTAACTGTTTATTACAGTTGTACACAACAGGGACCCAGAAATATAAGTGTCGGAATTTATGATGGAGTAACGAATGCATCTGTATCTACAAATACTATTGATAATGCAAACTCTGAAAATAGCATTAGTAAAACTACCTATAGTTCCTGTTTGAGTAGTCATCCGGATGTTTGCGATCTTATTGATGTTTACACCGAAACTGTAACACTTTCCAATAATTCAAATGGTTATTTGATTGCGGTTCGCTCTTTAATTGGAGAAAGAACTGATAATGTGGATAATATTTCAAATTCTGGGAAAACCCAACTAGTCATTATGGCAAGAATTCCAGGCACCATCAATGGGGTTGATTATCATAAAAATACCAGTCCAACATTTGTGTTCAAGGACACGGCAATTATTTGTTATGGAGGTCATTTCGATTATCAGTTTTCTGCAGTTGATAACGTTGATAACGACTCACTTTCTTATTCATTTGGTAATGCTATGAATTGTGCAAGTACAACATCGCCTCCATTCCCTTCTGTTTCCTATCCTTCACCTTACAAATTTTCTTCCCCTTTAGGCAGCAAAGTAACCATTGATCCAGCAACAGGATTAATCTCTGGCACAGCACCTTCAACCACAGGAGAGTACATTATTGATGTGTATGTGAAGGAATGGAGGCAGGGCGTGTTGATAGATTCAGTTTTGAAAGAATTAGAAATAACGGTAAATAATTGCAGCTTATTGAGTGCCGATTTAGAGAGTGTGTATGTTAACTGCGATAGCCTTACTTTATCTTTCCAAAATGAATCTTCTGCCTCAAATATCACCAATTATCTATGGAATTTTGGTGATGCAAATAGTACAAGTAACACAAGTACAGATGCAACAGTAACCCATAAGTACTCTCAAGCAGGCGAATACACCCTAACACTTTCTGTATCGAATAATGATGGTTGTAACAACAGTGCCACTGCCAAAGTGAAAGTTTATCCTGGTTTTAAGCCTAACTTTAAAACAGTGGGTAGCTGCTACCAGTCTCCCATCACGTTTATTAATACTACTTATGCTAAATATGGCGTTGTAAACAGTTGGGAATGGAACTTTGGCGACCCTACTTCTGCTAGTAATACTGCCTACAGTGTGTTCACAGCCTATACAGATACGGCAACGCATCAATATAGTACCCCTCAAACAGCCACCGTAATCATGAAAGTAGCTAGTTCGGTGGGTTGTTCGGGTAGTGATACCATGCAAGTGTTAGTGAACGATAAGCCTACCATTAACTTGCTTCCTTACCCCGACACCGTCATCTGCGACAAGGATTCTGTAAAACTTACTGCTCAAACTACGGCAACCGTTTTCAGTTGGTCTCCACAAACAAACATGATAAATTCTACCACGCTTACACCAATTGTTTATCCTAAAACAAACACTACTTACACCCTCACCGCCAAGCAAGATGGCTGCGAAGGTTCGGCAAGTGTTTTGGTGAATGCAGTACACTATATCACGGTGTCTTTTAATCCCGACACAATGCACGCATGCAAAAAGGATAGCATTGTGTTGAGTCCTATCACCCAGGCTTCAAGTTTTTTATGGACAGAAACGGGTAGCGTAAAAACCCTTAGCAACGATACTGTCAGGAACCCAAAAGCTTCGCCCTACAAAGAAGTTACCACCTATCATCTGACAGCTAATCTTGGGAGTTGTCCGGCACAAGCATCCATAACGGTTTATGCTTCGCCATCGCCTGTGGTAAAAATTAAAGGACCATATCCTGATACCACCATTTGTTATGGCGTAACTGCATTGCTTCGGGCTGCCATCACGGGCAATAAAGCAATGTGGTCACCGAGTGCAGGGTTGAGTGATAGCACTAGTTTAACGCCTACTGCTAGCCCCATTTCAAACACTACTTACACTCTAGCCGTAAACGACAATGGTTACTGCCACAAATATGTATCGGATAGTGTGGTCATTAAGGTGGTTTCTGCGTTTAACATTTCTGCTGGCGATGATACGGCGGTGATAACAGGAGAACAATTGGCAATAAGTGCCACCTTATCGGATACTGCTTTTAGTTATCCACTTACTTATAAATGGACACCTTCTAAATATGTTAATCTGGTAGATTCTCCCAATATTATTATTACTGGTTTGGCGAATGCGCCCGACTCGATAAAATATAGGGTTACGGCAACTACTAAACAAGGATGTACAGACACTAGCTATGTAACCGTGAAGTTTTACAGTACTAAGCCCGACATATTTGTTCCATCTGCTTTTACCCCCAATGGAGATGGACACAATGATGTGCTGAAACCTATACCAGTGGGCATTGCACACTTTGAATATTTTAGGGTTTATGATCGATATGGGCATTTGGTTTACTCCACTAATCAAATAGGAACGGGATGGGATGGAACAATAAATGGTTCGCAAGCCGATAATGGAACCTTTATCTACTTGGCAAGAGGAATAGATTACCTCAAAAATGTGATAAATAAAAAAGGAGCAGTGGTTCTTTTTCGGTAGTGGTTAATGGTTATTTTGATAGATAAAGAAATCAGCATTTTGTAAAAGTCACTTTTATATGCTCCTTCTTTGCTGAATTAACGTGTAACATTTTGCCTTTCTTACATCCTCCATATTTAAACTAAGAAAAGAGATGTTTATAGCTATTCATCTACTTAGATTCTCTGAAACCATTACACATAAGGCATTGTAGCTTTCTAGCCCTTATTTTTTTCAATCCAAACACGCAATGATTCACTTGAGTCGAAGATAAACTCAC
Source organism: Chitinophagaceae bacterium (assembly GCA_947447825.1). Taxonomy (GTDB): domain Bacteria; phylum Bacteroidota; class Bacteroidia; order Chitinophagales; family Chitinophagaceae; genus Parasediminibacterium. The sequence continues at coordinate 38,728 of CANFLL010000013.1, forward strand.
CTGAGTGACGGAGTGACTCAGGTGAGTCGTGTCATGACTCACCTGAGTCGTGACGTGACTAAGGCAAGCGGCTTCATGACTCAGTTGAATTTATCTTCCGTTCAAGTGAGTCATGCCATGACTCACTTGAGTCATGACATGACTCGGGTGAGCGGTTTGCCCAAAAATGAAAGTGGCATTGTAAAAACGTGAGTATTTTTATTTTTCACTTTAGTATTCAGATAGGTAAAACGCCTGTATTGTGGTAATAATTTACAGCATCAGTTGTATAAAAACTAAATCGATCAAACGGTCAAACTTGTAGCCAGCATCTTTAATTCTGCCAGCTTCTACAAAGCCAAACTGCGCATGAAAGTCGCAGCTTTTTTGGTTAGCCGCTTTTATAATCGTAAATGGTGGTAGTGCTCAATATCGCCTCATTCATTATTTCTAAAATAATGGGCAGGTCACGATGTTCAGCATTGCGTATCATAAATTAGTGGTTAGTGACAATAAAAAACTTGAAATACCAACAAGAATGAGTGACTAATTAACTAAGCACTAATATCTAACAACTAATAGCTATTCATTAAAACTTTACATTTGTTCCAAATAATTACACATTGAGCATTACCATACATACGCACAATTTAGTAAAGAGCTACAAGGGAAGAACTGTTGTAAATAAGGTTTCTATCAACGTGAAACAAGGTGAGATTGTAGGGTTATTGGGACCAAACGGAGCCGGAAAAACAACTAGTTTTTATATGGTGGTGGGGTTGATTAAGCCAGATGAAGGAACAGTTTTTTTAAATGATGAGGACATAACCAAACTGCCGATGTACAAAAGGGCACAAATGGGCATTGGTTATCTGCCGCAAGAACCAAGCGTTTTCAGGAAGCTAAGTGTGGAAGATAATATTATGGCAGTATTGGAAATGACTAAGCTAAAAAAAGCTGAACGAAAGGCAAAACTAGAGACTTTATTATCCGAATTTAACCTTCACCACGTTCGTACAAACAATGGTGACAGCCTTAGTGGTGGTGAAAGAAGGCGTACCGAAATTGCCCGTGCGCTGGCAGTTGATCCTAAGTTTATTTTGCTAGATGAACCTTTTGCAGGTGTGGATCCTATTGCTGTAGAAGATATTCAGGCTGTAGTGGCTAAATTGAAATATAAAAACATTGGCATCCTAATAACGGATCATAATGTAAATGAAACACTATCAATTTGCGATAGAGCTTATTTGTTGATTGAAGGAAAGATATTTAAAGAAGGTACAGCCGAACAATTAGCCGATGATGAACAAGTGCGCCGCCAATATTTGGGAACAAACTTTGTTTTGAAACGTAAAGACTGGATTATTGATATGGTTAAAGAACATGCCGCAGATAAAGAAAAGGTGGATGAAACAGAAGCCCCTGCTGAAGAAGTAAAGGAATAGGCAGGTAATGACTATTTTGACTTATTAATTTCAGCCGTTCATTTTTAATTTCCCTACTTATAAATTTTTGGTATAGAACCCGTCTTTACCTTCTTTGAATCCTAGCATTTTCAGGTATTTAATGTATTTCAAATCATTTGCTTTTGCTTTCACACTGGTATACCCTTTTTCTATAAAGCTGTCTTTTAAATTGTAATACACATACTTGCCGTTTTTGAAGTCTTTATATTCCGGCAAAACATAGTCTAAACCCACACTCAAAACGTTTTTATCATCTCTGTGAGCCAAAAATAATCCTGCAACAGAGGCATTCCTGAGAATGAAAAAACTAACTGTGTTCATATCGGGATTATACGCAAATCCTGGACAAATTTTTTGTATTCGATGGTTATGAAAGCTTAAAAACTTTGCCAAATAATCGCTCGCCGAGTTGATTTCAAGGGTGTCGAACACTTCTTTTTTGGAGTATATCTTTTTTAAGTAATAGATGTCAACCATCACAATTATACTGTTCAAAATGCCCACAGGTATTGCCCCAATTAAAAACCCATACCCAGAAAACAGTATTGCCCCAATAATATTAACCCATCTAAATCGAACGATAGAATTCATCGTCATCGATAATGCTATAATCATGGAGGCCACGTATCCAACCCAAGGCAAAATCTCAGTGTAATTTGTCATTTCATTTAATTCAAGGTTACTGATTCTTTTTTATTCCTTATTTATTTCTTAGTGTACCATAATGGCTAAATCAATCGCCATTAATTAATATTAAAGTGGTCAAAAGTATATTCTTAGTAAACAAGCACTGCTAAAAAAGTTCATATTGGTTACTGATTTTAAGCATCTCCAAACTTCAAATTGAATGGAATTGAAACATGTATATGATAGCAAATATTTTTATTTTCCTGATTGCCCCCAAAAAACATTTGGGGAAACAAAAAAGCATTAAAAGGAATTTACACAAAATCATTATGCCATTTCTAATTTCAATCAATGCCTTGGTTCTTTTTTTACTTTTTGCATGACTTCCACTATGAGCAAAAAAATGTATCATTGCAATTCATCTTTTTTGTGATTGGTTTTTAGTGTATGTTTTATTAAATATTACTAATACAATTGAATCAATTTAGATGAAGTAGCTAACTTTTTAAAACCCTTATCACAAAACATAAATATGAATAAAGAACTTAGGTTAGTACAAGTATTAAGAGCCTTGGCCGCATCGATGGTAGTACTAGACCATTTTTATTTAGCTTATTGCAATGCTAATTTGCCAACATTTTTGGGCAGAACAGGTCTTGGTAGGTTAGGAGAATCGGGTGTTGATTTGTTTTTTGTGATCAGTGGATTCATCATGTTCTACACCCAATGTCCGCCCACTGGCACACAAAAAGGTTCTATTGCTACGGCATTAAACTTCTTCAAAAAAAGGTTCATCCGCATTATGCCATTATATTGGTTTTGGACAACCATACTTATTATTCTTTGGGCATTATCATTGGCTTTCAAAGACAAGCATTTTGGCATTCCTTATCTCATTTGTTCTTATTTCTTAATTCCTGCTCATCCTTATGCAGGCTTCGAAAGCTTCCGTCCTTTCTTAGAACAGGGTTGGTCATTGGCTTACGAAATGTATTTCTACATACTTTTTGCTATTGTGCTTTGTTTTCAACGTGGCCTTTCAAACATTATTTATATAGGTTTACTTTTTCTTGCCAATTTTTTCATCAGTACTTTTTTCGATAGTCATGGAGCTTATAGTTATTTGGCGGCATATCCAATGAACATTGAGTTTTCTTTTGGGGCTTTAGTTGCCTTTTTGGTAATGAGGGGCAATTTTAAACTCAACAAAACCCTGCTTTGGGTATTGTTTTCTGCAGGATGGTTGTTATTGGGTTGTAGTCTTTTATATACGGCTAATAGGGTGATTTGTTATGGCATTCCTGCTACAATTATTGTTTTCTCGGCAGTAATGCTCGATTTTGAAACTACCGAAACTAAAAAGAAAAACACCTTCCTTCTTTATCTGGGTAGTGCGTCCTATTCTATTTATCTTACCCATGCTAACTTTAGTGCAGCATTTGGCATGAATGCAAAAGCGGGTAGATTAAACAATTTTAATGGTGATTTAATTATTATTGCTGGTGCAATTGCTACCATTCTTCTTTGTTCATTAACTTATTTAATAGTTGAAAAGCCATTAATGAACCTAATTAAAATCATAACAAGCCCGAAGAAATAAGTTTTCATAGGGAAGTGTTTATTATCAGAAAGTTTGGGTCAATAAAATAGTAGCATAAAAAAGGCAGCCTTGTTTTTAAGGCTGCCTTTTTTATGTTCATCTGAAAGATTTGTGTATTACCCAGCCATATCAGGAATTAATTCTACTTTATAAAAACCTGCTTCTAATTTTTCTTTTGTTTCGCTGAATGCTTTTAGTGTTTCTTCAATGTCAGCATCAGTATGAGACGCCGTAGGAATTAAGCGATAAATAATATGCCCCTTAGGGATAACAGGATAAACAACGATAGAACAGAAAATATGATAGTTTTCACGCAAATCCATCACCATTGCTGTTGCTTCTGGCACTCCACCCGTCATATAGATTGGGGTAACCACACTATCCGTTTTGCCAATATCAAAACCACGTTCTTTCAATCCAGCTTGTAGCTTCAACGCATTAGCCCAAAGCTTATTTTTCAATTCGGGTTTTGTACGTAATAATTCCAATCTTTTAAGGTTACCAATCACGAAAGGCATTGGTAAGCTCTTTGCAAAAATTTGTGAGCGAATGTTGTATCGTATGTAATCAATAATAACCTTTGGTCCAGCTAAAAATGCACCAATACTTGCCATAGACTTTGCAAATGTGCTAAAATAAAGGTCAATACCATCCTGACATCCTTGTGCTTCACCAGCTCCAGCACCTGTTTCACCAAGAGTTCCAAAGCCATGAGCATCATCAACCAATAACCTAAAATCATATTTGTCTTTCAATGCAACAATTTCTTTTAGCTTTCCTTGATCGCCAGCCATACCAAAAACGCCTTCGGTAATTACAAGTATGCCACCAGTTTTTTGTTTTTCAATTAAGGCAGTTGCACGCTCCAATTGTTTATCACAATCTTCTACATCATTGTGTTTAAAAACATAACGATGACCAGGGTGCAAGCGCAAACCATCAATAATGCACGCATGGCTTTCCGCATCATACACAATGACATCATGTCTGCCACAAAGTGCATCAATAGCACTCATGATGCCTTGATAGCCATAATTCATTAAAATAGAATCTTCTTTTTGTTCAAAGGCTGCTAGTTCAGCTTCCAGTTGTTCGTGGAAATTACTATTTCCGCTCATCATTCTAGCACCCATTGGCATGGCTAATCCATAATTGGCAGTTGCATCGGTATCTGCAAGGCGAACCTCTGGATGATTTGCAAGCCCAAGATAATTGTTAAGGCTCCACACTATCATTTCTTTCCCACGGAAAACCATTCTGTTCCCAATTTCTCCTTCTAGTTTTGGGAATGCAAAATAACCATGTGCTCTTTCCCTGTGCTGACCAAGTGGACCTTGGTTTTTGATTAACTTCTCAAAAATGTCTGCCATAATTTTTGTATCATCGTTTACCCCAATGCTAAATGCGAATGGTTATTAATTAAATAAGTTGCCCTAATTGCCAATTTATGCCCCACAAAATGGCGTATAAATCAGTTATGAAGTTCACAAAAATAAGATTTAACGATTTAAGAATACTTTAAAAGTAATAAAGCAATGTTAACATCGTTATTAGGGATGTTTTCAAAGCTTAAATGCCCCAATTTTTAGAACCCTTTTGCACTTTTTTTAATGATAAGGAATGGTTAAATAATGAACATTATTCGATTTTTCCTCACCAATAAAACGATTTTAATGTAGAGTATTGAAACTTTATTGTACAAGAATTGGGTTTTCCTTACCAGTAAAATGAATTTACTGTAGAGTATTAATGATATACTGATCATTAAAATTAGTTTACTGAACAGGAAAAACGCACTTGTAATGCAAACTCAGTTCTTGAAACCTAGATATTTACTATCTCTCCCATTGCTGATATTCCACCAAATTGCTCTTATCAATTGATTAATGAAACGAAACTCTCCATTTTTCAAATAGGCTAAAATGTTTCGAGGGGTTACAACTAAAACGAAATAAGCATAGAATACTAGCTTCTGAAAAGTACTGGCATTACGGCGTATGTATAGAATTCTATTTCGGTTCATAAAATACTCTTTCAATGCACTTTTTTTACCTACAGAGATTGATTCTTTATGAAAAATGAGTGCTTGCATATTCACCCAAACCTCATATCCAGCCTGTTTAATATGATCTGCCCAATCCATCTCTTCATAGTATAAAAAAAAATTTTCTGCCATCAATCCAGCCTTATCTATTGCTTCTCTTTTCACCATCATGGCAGCCCCATGTGCAAAGCCAGTCATTCCCGTAACATTGTCATATTGGCCTTTGTCTATTTCAAATTGACCTATGCAACTATTTCTAGCGGTAAAATAATCCATTGGTGTGTAGCCAGCGTATTGTAACATATTTGGTTTATCAAAATAGCAAATCTTTGGCGACACGACACCTACAATTGGATGCTTGTCTAGCGTTTCTACTAACGTTTCTAGTAGATGAAAGGTAAATTCTGTATCATTATTTACCAAAAAAAGGTAGTCGCCTGTTGCAGCATTTATCCCAAGGTTATTGCCGCCTGCAAAGCCAAGATTTACCTCGCTCCTAATAAATTTCACTTCCCTATATTTTGTAATCCATTCGGGTACCGGATTTATTTTGCTGGCATTATCCACCACAATAATTTCAATGTTGGAGTAGGTATTTTTAGCTTCAATAGAAGCTAACAGCTCATCAGTTACATGGCTGTGATTGTAATTTACTGTTATGATAGAAACTTTTTTCAAACTAGCTATTTTAAAGGATGTCGTCAAAATACATTGAACAAATAGAATCTATTTTTATGACGTTTAACCTATTACCTAAAACTAATGACTTACAACTTATAATTTTCTAATCTTCTTCCTCTTCTGTTGGTAGGTTTTGTGCTGAAATAGCTGCCTGTTCATCCAGATAATCTAATATTTTACTGTCAACCATACTATTAAATTTTCTAGCAAAGAGTTTACCACTTTGAACCAGTTTATCTGCATCTTCAATGGTTAATATTTTAGGACTCACTTTTTTTTCAGACCAATCAATGTATCGAAGATTGTCATTAACCATATCCGACTTATAATCTGAGTTAAAAATCATAGTTTGGAAGAAAAATTCATCACTGCCCCAAGTATGTTTAAAGTAACGTTGAATTTCTGGGTAGTCTAAAAGGTAGTCTACCAAATTGTTAGCATGAAGGGTTGACATTGTGAACCACTGCGATTTTCCATAGCCAATCATGCCCTTGGGTAATTTTCTACTTGGCAATAATACCGTAAGTAGTTTTGACAAAAAAGTACTACCAAAAAAAGGGGTATCAGTGAGGAAAAAATTGGTAATCCTAGTTTTTGCTTCTGTCCATTCATTATCAATTGACTGAAACTCAGTAAAAACTTTGCCTGGGTTCTGTTTAAAGAATTGATGTATTTCGTAAGTGTTTTTCAGTGGATAATCTTGACCACTTAGTAGATTAATATAGTCAAATCGTTTATTAGTCTGCAAAATGTAATCAAAGCCGTTTAAGGTAGCTTCCACAATACTGTATCCACCCCAATGGATATTTACTCGTGGTTGAACAAAATGAACTTGCCCTAATGTTTCCAAGTGAAGGAATGGCGTTATGTCCGTTTTCAAATCAACATGAATAAAAAAGTCAGCTTTCTTGTGCTGGAGCCGCTTTATCATTCTTTCCAAATGTTCGGGGTCGGCATGTGTTAAAATAAGGTGTGCAATTCTCATTGACTACAATCTAATAGGTGTTGTTAAAGATTAAAGGGGGGATTAAAACATTTTTTTCACCTTGCCCCAAATGTTTTTAAACTTTTTGATATATCTAAATGATTCACCAATGGGTTTAAAGTTTTTCCATTCTGTTTGATGAAGATAATGGTAAAATGTCTTTTTAAAACCTTGATTATAATTGTAAGATTGATAGATAGGTTTCCGCTCAACAAAATGAATTAAAAAAGGCTTCTCATTTGTGTCGATGGTGGAGAAATGGTTCCAAAGAGGGCTTAATTCAAACCATTTATTGGCAAGTGCAACGTTCAACCCATATTGATCTGGGTAGTTTAAATATTTCTTATTAGCATCGATACACTGAAGAATTTTTGTTGTTAGATCATGCTCACGCCAGCTTTTTAGTTGCATTAAGATAAGACCAGTGTTGAAATATCTTGTTTGTCCAGAAAAGCCTAGCTCTTCGTAGTTTAATATTCCACCCCAAGAATTATCGAACGTAATAATGCGAGGATCTAGAACGGCAGCGATATAATTATTGCCTAAATCAATTTCGAAAAGTGAGGTAATGTCAGCTTGAACAATCATGTCTACATCTAAATACAATACCTTATCTACTTCCTTGGGGATGAAATAAGGAATAAACAAGCGCATATATATGTTGAGCGGATAGGAACTTTTGTCTAATGGTAGTTGCATTCCCGCAGGAATAACCTCTTCCATTTTTTGCCAATGTAAAGAAGTAATGTTACTGTTTACAGAGTTTTGCAGCTTCTGTTTATTAGTATTAGTAAGCTTATCTTCTATCACATAAACATCAATTGGCTGCCCACTTCGCAAGTTTGCCTCAATAGATTTAATCAGTGCAGCCAACAATATCAAGTAATGATTATCGCAAGCTACAACTAAAGTTAGGGACTTAGGGGATGCCATATTGTATTTTTAATGTGTTAATGAATTGATACTATTAAGCGTTCAATACGCCATTGATTGCCTTATAAATTTCTGCCACACTATTCTCCCAAGTATGTGAAGCCGCAAAAGCTTTGCGTTGTTTTTTTAAATTGTCGTTATTTTCTGCCAATGCATTTTTAATCAATTCAACATAATCTTCTTTTGTTTCTGCTAAATATGTATGTTCTGAAAATATACTCATGGCATCAGTTTTTGTGGCAACCACTGGTTTGCCTACCGCAAGATATTCGTCTATTTTGCGAGGATAATTGCCAATAGTAACCTGACTAACAATTTGCGGATTTATGCAAACATCAAAAGCATTAATGTAGGCGGGAAGGTCTTTAGGGTCTTTACTTCCTAAAAAATGTACATTGTTTATTTGATGAAGCCCACTCCGTTTAAACTCATTGTCTTCAGGCCCAACTAACACAACACTCCATTCCGGATTTGCAGCTGCAATGTGTTCTATTATTTCCAGATCAAGCCGAATGCTTTGTAAGGCGCCGACGTAACCAATTATCGGGTTATTTATATTTTGCAAATCGGGTGGTAATGTTGTTTCTTCTGCACGCATAAAAACATCTAGTTCGCATCCCTGTCCTACGTAAAATGAGTTAGGATTATAGCGTCCACAATAATCTGCTAAATAGGTTGAATTAGCAACGCAAATATCGCTTTTCATTATTAGCTTATATTCTAGTTTTTCTCCATGTTTTTTCCAGTAATCAACCGCTAGCATGTAATCTCTCGAATAATAAATGCTAATCTTTGGTCTTAGGTATTCTTTCATGTAAAAACACCTGAACATATCATTGTCGTTAAACAGAATAACATCAGTAAAGCCAAGCTTTCGGATTGCCTTTTTAATAGAAAGTGCAAAACTTCTATTGTTTAGCCTATTAAGTGTTTCGAACATCAATTGAGAACTCATCCAGTTAATGGATTCTATTAATACATCAGGATAAAGATTCCAAAGGTTGTTTTTCAGAACTACTAACCCATTCTCTTGCCCATCAATTATTCTAATACGCTTTTGTACTTTGGGGTCTTTCCTATTTCTTATTTTACTAATTCTATCCAATGGTGAATTAACATACAGAACACGGTTGTGTTTGCTCATTTCGAGAGCAATATTTTTACAATTACTGCCAATCTCTGTATCCCAAGGCTGTTGCCCTACAATGACAATGTCTTTATTAACTAATAATTTGTTCATGGATTAACTGATTTTGTTGATCATCGATTCTTTTTGTTAGTACTATCAATGCCGCTGCAATATAAAAATGTACGTTAGATGGAAACTGAACAATTGCTTCCTGTGGAAAATTGCCAATGTTGAAAGTGAAAATTACAAATGTTGCCCCCAGACAAATTGATTTCAATTCTGGATCAACTATTTTGTAGTAGTTAACGATACCAGTTTTTAGTATGGTAAAAACCATAATCACAAAAATAGTTAGCCCAATAAAACCAGTTTCAACTGTTGTTCTCACATATCCACTATCGGGGGGAAAGTCTGCAAGATAAGTTCCTGGCGAATATTTTTTACCCCATTCTCCCGTAGAACCAAGTCCGCCACCCATTGGATGTGTCCAGATGTAAGGTTTAATACGAGATTGATTATACTTCCGAACCTTGTATGATGCATCTTCATTGGGTCTGAATGCAGATTGAAACCGTAAGATATTTTGATTTGACGTAGGGAGAAATATCAATCCTACAATAAAAATGGCTGCAAATACAGAAAATATTAGAATTTTTTTACTGAATTTAATAATAGCATATAGCACTAATGCAACTGGAACAAGTGGGAATGCACCCCTTGTTCCAGAGAAAAACATGTTGAAAAGACAAGAAAACATTAAAAACAACAACCAGAATTTTTTTCTTGGTGTTACGGGGCCAGTTAAACGACCAATACAGAAAACTGCTGCTGCCACCATGTTGTAGGCAAAAGTTACAGGGTCAGAGTAGATGGAAAACTTACGCCAGTGTCCAGCAATAAATAATAATTGTGTAATTAATGGACTTGAATGTAAGTAGGCTTCTTCATTTTGATTAAACCCAAAAAACTCTTGTTTAAAAGCATACCATGCTGCCACAAAACAAAAGAACAGCCATAAAGAAATTATTTTTTTCATGAATGCCTTTGTTCTTACGTTATAGATGAACATAAAAAAGCTAATTGCAACAATCCCACAGGTACGAATGGTGTAAACCCATGCTAGTCTGGAAGCTGCAACAGGATTTCCTACTTCTAATATGTTGTAAACTATCCATGTTAAAATAGTTATGCTCATTGGTCCACTAACTAAATCCCATCTTTTCTTTTGTTTTTGTTGGACATAAAAGTTGATGGTTAGCAATAAAATGATTCCATCCATGACTGTACCCAAAGGAAAATTGACTCCCGATAGTAGTAAAAACATTATGGTATTGGAGAGAGTTAGATAGCAAATCAGGGCAAAAGTTGGTTTTGTTGCTAAGGCAACTAGAAATACCGGGCCAATTAATCCCCCAATTAACAATACCCCAAATGGAAATCCTTTTGAAACAATTAGGCATGAGAAAATACCGGATATGATAGTGAAAACAATAAACCCAAATGGATTATACATTTTCTCCAAAACAACCCATTGTTTTAATTTGGCAGTTAAAGACTGCCATTTAGAAGCTGATTCTGTATTAACTGGTATTTCTAAATTTATCATTTTATGGAGAAGAGGGCAATACCATTTTAAGAAATAATGCAATCAATATAAACGCCACGAAACCAACAGCTACCTTTTGGGTTACTTTTTCTGTTTTTTGCAGTAGTTTCTCTTTCTTTTTCTGTTTGTAAAATAAAGTAGAATTAGTGCGCATAACTAAAGTATGTTCATTGTGTTAGCTACAAAAATATATTTTTTGGCAACTGTAAACAATAGAAAGCCGATTTTACTAAAATAAAAACGGTTATTTTCTACACACCTTTTGCTTTGAACTTTGTTCTTAAATTGAGTAATGGCTTTTCAACCAAGTAAAAAGACAGATTGGCAATTATGAAAATCAAAATAATGTTAAGAGGAAAGTTTTTTAAATCCCCTACTTTTTCGGAAAAAAATATTTGTTGCCACAAATAAATGCTATAAGACAATTTGCCAATGTAGTTGAGGAATGAGCTATTCAGTATTTTAAACCAAATATTGTTTTCAAAATTTATTGAAATAAGGATTATGAAAGCTGTACAAATAGCTGTCATCATGCCAAAAGAACCGAAAAAAGCATTAACAATGGGTTCTGAATTATTGAATCCTAACAATGAAAATATTTTTTTACTCGCAATTGCTACCAGCAAAAATATAAAAGGGAGGAGCAGCAGATACTTGCTTGCAGCATAAACATTGTTTAGAAATGTAATAATACTTTCATTGTATAATCCAAAAATACAACCCCACATTAATGCGTCCGCTCTTGTGAATAGGTGCATGTGTGTAGTGTTGGTAAACAACCTAACTGAAGTGGATGCTAATATGACTAGTATTGCAAATCCAATTTTATTCTTTTTTAAGAATTTAAATATTAGCGGCCACACCAAATAGAAGTGTTCTTCCACAGATAATGACCATAAATGTCCGCTTTCCCAATCGGAACCTTTTGTTAAAGTAAAGTCTTTGGAGTATGTAAGAGATCTAATCCAAGAGGCAGATGAAAAGCTAAACAATCCTAATAATTGAAAAATGAAGTAGACAAAAAGTAAAAAATAGTAAACAGGGAATATTCGTATTGTTCTACGGATATAGAATAGTTTCAATGAAACAAATCCATTTGCTTTTTCCTCTTTTACCAATAATAGGGTAATTAAATAACCAGATATTACGAAGAATATGTTTACACCAATTTGTCCACCAGGAATTTCCGGATTTTGAATTAGCTGTAATAGCTTTAATGCTATTGAAGGAGAAACATAACTAAAAATATGTTGAAGAAAAGTGATTATCGATATATATCCATGTGCATAAAGAACTAAAAAAATACTCAAGGCTCTTAATCCATTAAGACTCGGAATTTGTTTTTTCATCTACTAAAAATTTGCAGCCAAGATACCTTTTTTTATAATATGAATTATTTAGACGAATTATTTAGGCTAAAATCCCACTCGAATTTATATTAATCCTATTGTTTATCTTAACACCATTTGCCTATCGGCATCTAGACGAACAAGAATAAATAACAACATCGTGAAACTAAGTAAAGACGAGCCGCCATAACTTATGAATGGCAAAGTAATTCCGATTATCGGGAATAGTCCAATTGTCATGCAAACATTCACAACGATATGAAAGAACATTATGCAAGCAACACAATAGGCATATACTCTACTGAAGGTACTTCGTTGTTTTTCAGCAGTGTTAATAATTCGCAGTAGTAAGAACAAGTATAGACCTAAAAAACATACTGAACCTGCTAATCCGAAGGCTTCACCTATGCTTGTAAATATGAAATCTGTGTGCTGCTCTGGCACATATTTGCCTCTTGTTTGTGTTCCTTTCAAAAAGCCTCTTCCTATTAATCCTCCCGAACCAATAGCTATTTTACTTTGGCGTACATTGTAATCATCAGGTTTTTTTGCTGCCTTTTCTTTGTCGGCAGTTCGGCGCATGGCACTTTTGTTTTGGCTACAATCATAATCCTTACCCACCATGCTAAATATTCTGGTACTTTGATAACACTGAAAAACATTATTGAAAATGTAAGGAACCGCAAAACGTTGTATTCCCACACAAATAGCCCAAATGATAATGATTGTGGCGAGCAAATTCTTGTTTCTTTTTCGTATCCTTCTGGTAAAATAGATGACAGCACCAGCAATAATTGTAAGCGCAATAGCCAGTGTATTTGGTTCCAAAACAAGGGTAGCAATTACCAATGCGCCAAACGAAAAGCCAATAATTAATAACCCCGGTGGTAAACCCTCGCGATACATTACTATGAAAAATGAAAAGTAAACTAATGCTAAACCAGTCTCATTCTGCAAAATTGAAAGAAAAGCAGGTGCTAAGGCAATGCAACCTCCAATGATTTGTGAACGCAATTTTGAAAAGTCTGTTTCCTGTCTAGCTAAAAATTTGGCTAAGGCAAGGGAGGTAAAAATTTTGCAAAGCTCGGCTGGTTGAAGATTAAATCCGCCACCTAATGGAATCCAGCTTTTAGATCCATTGATACTTTTGCCTATTACAAAAGTGGCTAGCATCAACAATATTCCAAATGAATACATAAGGTTGGCAAATGCTGTAAAAAGTTTACTATCAGCCAATAATATAAACAAGGTCATTACAACGCAGATACTGCCAAACATAAGTTGTTTGCTATAATTGGTTTTGCCGCCTAAAAATGATTGCAAAATGTTTATGCCTGGCTTATATTCTACCATAAAAATGCACAAAATACCGATTGCTACTAGGGTGGCATAAACCCACACAATAACCCAATCGATACCAGGTGAAATCTGTTTATTATTTTTTGCAGTAGCCATTTGTTATGCCTTTATTGGTTTTCTATAAAAACTATATTTCTTTTCATCAGTAAGAATAGCCGCATTATTATAGGTGAATGCTTTTTTGCTACTATCCTTGGTTGATCTACTTCTTATTTGTTTGGGTACTACTTCATTTGTTGTATCTATTTTAATTTCTTCCTCTATTGTGTCCTCATCTTCTTTCATTTTTTGTTGTTGCAATAACAGCAATTTTGCTTGCTTAATAGAATCCATTCTTGCCATTGCCAAACGCATCATTGGAGGAATGAGGTTCTTCTTTGCTAAATCTTCTACCCTTTTTTTTCTTTCAGGACTAGCAACTGAGTCTTTCAGATATTTTTCTATCATCAAACTTGCTATTGGGGCAGAGGATTCTGCACCAAAACCTGCATTCTCGCAAATGATGGCTATGGCAATTTTGGGATTGTCTCTTGGGGCAAATGCGCCAAAGAAAGCATGGTCTTTTTGTTTGACCATTACGCCATTCACTTTCGCAGAATTTTGTACTGTCCCTGTTTTTCCGCACACCACAATGCCCGGCACTTGAGCTGCTGCACCTGTGCCAAACTCCATCACGGCTTGCATTCCATCTTGCACCTGTGTATACACACTGTCTGGCACATCTCTCGTTACATGTTTTATTTTAAAAGAATCCAGCAATCCATTAGTGTCGCCTCCTTCAATGGAATCAACTAAATGAGGCGTGTAATAATAGCCTCTATTGGCAATGGTAGCCATCACATTAGCCAACTGCACAATGGTTGTTTGCACCTCGCCCTGACCAATTGAATTCGAAATGATATTGCAAGAATTCCAATTGCGACCAAAAATTTTTCGATAATAAGATGATATAGGCAGATTCCCATTCTTTTCTGATGGCACATCAACGCCTAGTTTTCTTCCTAGCCCAAATGAAGATGCGTAGGTATTAAAATTTTTCAATCCACTATCCGCATTAGGAAATCTTGGTTGATCTAATATTCTTTTAAAAACAGTAGCAAAGAAGGTGTTACAACTATGGGCAATACCTTCCTTAAAATTAAAATATCCTGGATCCAAACATTTTGGTTTGCCATTTCCACATCCATAATATGCTCCCGAACAGCCAATTCGTGTATTGGCATTTATTACGCCTTCTGTTAGCCCAATGATTCCTACGATGGTTTTAAAAGTTGAGCCAGGCGAATATTTAGTGCTTACTGTTCTGTTAATTAATGGAAGTCGAGGATCCAGTGCTAGTTCTCCGTAGTGCCTTCTGCGTTGACCTCCAGTTAAATAATTGGGGTCATAAGTGGGGGCACTCACCATGCACAATACACCACCTGTTTTTGGGTTTATGGCAACAATACTTCCCACTTTATTGGTCATTAGTTTTTCACCAAGTTTTTGTAATTCGATATCGAGGCTTAAATGCAGATTTTTTCCTGCAACTGCGGCTGTGTCATAAACGCCGTTTTCTAGTGGGCCTTGAATGCGGCTTTTATTGTCGCGGATAAACCGTTTAACGCCACGCTTACCCATCAGTATTTTTTCATAACTGCGTTCTAATCCTGTTATGCCTGCATAATCGCCGTTTTCGTAACCTTCGTCTTTATGTTTTCTTAGAAAAGAAGTATCTACTTCTGCAATATATCCCAACACATTGGCTGCTGCACTAAAAGGATATACCCTAGCCGAACGCTCGCTAAGTACAAAGCCAGGAAATTTGAACATGTTTTCATTCAGCTTTGCATACATTTCTGGCGAAAGCAAAGGCTCGAACACGCAAGGGCGAACGATTCCATTACGGAAAGAAATTTCTTTCATTCGTTTTTTAAATTCGGCAGTATCTATACCCATCAAATCACACAAGCCAAGTGTGTCCACACCTTTACATTCAATTGGGGTAACTACTAAATCGTACATGATGGTGTTTTCCAAAATGCTTTTACCATTTCTATCGTATATAATTCCACGATCTGGATAGATAATTTTTCTGTAGATGGCATTATTCTCTGCCGCAAGTTTGTACTTGGAAGAAAACACTTGAAGGTTAACTAATTGTCCAATAATGATTAGAAATACAAGCCCAAAAGCTATTTGTATGATACCGCTACGACTTTGATTGAATACAGACATAATTTGTCAGGTGAAAGAGTTCTGTTATGAAACGCTGTAAAGTTGCGACTCCAATCGGATTTAATGAAAAAAAAGACATATAAATTTACCCACACTAATCTTAAAGAGGCTTTTGTTCCTATTTGTAACTCCTGCTTGCCCATCATACTACTTATTGAATGGTATGTTACCACTCAAGAATTTACCATTAAGTACAATTAAAAAAACAAAGGACATTGAAGTTTAGCTTATGTTGTTATCATTCTTTGTTAAGTAAAAAGCGCACAATCCTTGTGTTTTACGAGTCAACCTCTTTTCAAAAAGGTGTTCCATTGCTAAGAAGTAGCAGTTTGAATGACTTTTTTAGAATCATGAAAGTAAATCAATCCCTTTCATTCGCTTTAAGTGAAATCCTCCTTTGTATTTAGAATTTTCAAATGACTATCTGCTCTTTAATTTAGTCCTCTTTCTCCCATTTATTGAACTGAGTGACGCTTTTATTCACTTGAACGTTTTAAGGATTATGGTGAATGAATGGCGCTTTCAGATGCTAATATTACTCAATTGTGTGAGGACATATTTGGTAGGTGTGAAGACATATTTGGTATGTGTGAAGACGTATTTGGTATGTGTGAAGACGTATTTGATATGTGTGAAGACGTATTTGATATGTGTGAAGACGTATTTGATATGTGTGAAGACATATTTGGTATGTGTGAAGACATATTTGATATGTGTGAAGACGTATTTGGTATGCGTGAAGACGTATTTGATATGTGTGAAGGATTGGAATAAATAAAAAAAGGTATGACTAATGAAAGCCATACCTTTTTTATTTAAAAGATTCGATATTTTATAAATCAATTTTTAACGTTACTACCCATGTTCTTCCATAACCAGGATAAACAGTATTGGTAGACCCTGATCCGTTATCCCCAATCCTAAAATCTGTTTCATTTGTAGGGTCGTATACTTTATCAGTTGTAGAACTAGAAATGTACCGTTTGTCTAAAACATTGTCAACATTTGCTCTAACGGTGTATTTTATTCCATCCATTGAAAAACGATAGCTAACTGCTGCACTTAGCAAACCATAAGCAGGAAGTTTCCAAGCTTGACGACCAGCAGTAGTTGCACTTGTTCTATCAGTAGGCTGAAATGTTGCATAAATATTATCCAAATAGCGATAGTTAGCTCTTACTCTTAATCCTCTAATAATTTCGTAGCTACCCCCCAAACCGAAAGATGTTTGTGCAGTACCACCCACCTTTATACCCTTTGTATAGAGCGTAGTAACTTTCCCTGAATTTAGTGGATTGCCTGCATCATCAAAAGTACTTCCAGATGCATTGTTTCTCCATTGCCAATCGCCTAGTGACCCCATTAGGTTGAACTCTAATTTTCTGGTAGCCCTAATCTGCGATTCTAGTTCTATACCTTTATGCTCTGCTATCAAACCAGTAATATTTGAAGTATAAATATTACCAGTAATCGGATCTTGAACGGCAGATAACAAAAGGTTTCTATCTTTCCAGAGGGTTCTATAAACGTTTACTGTAAGATTTACAACAGGGGAACGGTATCCATAACCACCCTCTAATCCAAATATTTTTTCTGTTGTAAGGTTTTTTCCTAGATTTTTATTGTCATTGTTTGCAAACACGAACTTAAAGAATGGTGCTTTTTCAAAATAACCCACATTTACAAATGCATAATGATGCTGATTGAATCGGTAGCTTACTCCCCCTTTGGTTACATATCCAAAAAAGTTTTTGATTGCAGACTTACGATAAGCATCATCAGGTTTGTAGTGAAAATAATCGACACGTTGGTAAGATGTATTTGAGGCGGTTGCCGCAACAAAAGCTGTAAGGCTATTTTTTTCATAGGTTCCAGAAACATAACCACCATATTGTTTTACCAATCCATCGTAGTTGTATCCAATTTTTGCATCTTTATCTCCAGCTTTTACAAACTTGTATGGGTTGTTAATGTCACCATTTGATCCATCAATGTATTTTTCATAATAAGCATCTGCCCCTAACCAATCTTCTACTCTTCTGTAGTGCAAACCACGATATGAACGAAGATCTATACCGGCATCAAGTGTTAGATATTTTGTTGTTTTATTGGTTAGGTTAATGATAGCACCATACCAATTATGGTCATTCATATTAGCTCTCCTTACTGCGCCTTTTTGGTAGGCTGTCTTAACGGCTGTGCTTGTTGTGCCATTCACTACATATTTCCCTTTATATAAAACATTATCACTAGTATTTCCTTTATTCACAATAGTATCCCATTTACCGTTTACGACTGTACCAAAAGCAGGTATACTTTTACCCCTATTCCAACTGTCAATATCATCAAATCTCATTTGTCCATCAGCAGTTGTTGGCAAAGTGAACACTGACTTATTTGATACTGTTCCTAATGCACCAGTGCCACCACCACGACCAATAGATGCATAAAGTACAGCACTTACGCTTGTTTTATCATTTATCTTGAGATAATAGTTAATGTTTGCAATTGGCTTATGATAAAAATTCTTGTTAAAACTAAACTCTTCATTCTTGTACCAACCCCAAGAATTATTGTACTTCTCTCCGAGAGCAACTATAGTAGGATCATTTGGATTGCCATAAAGCTTTTGATAAGTTTGTGCAAACCCTTGGTTATGCCATTGCGGTGCACCAGTAATAGTTGCTGTAATGGTACTTTTACTATTTATTTCGTAGGCAAGCGTTGCAAAATAATTATAAGCTTCTGATGCAGTTCCACTTATATAACCTTTGCTATTGGTGTGTGAAAATAGCATTGAAAAGGCTAACCCTTTCTTTGTTTTACCAGTAGAAAACCCAACGCTAGTTTTATAAAAGTCATTACTTCCAGCAGTACCGGTAATTGTTGTACCAGCCCTCATCTCGGTAGCTTTGGTAACAATGTTAACATTACCCCCCACAGCAGCAATAGATAGTTTAGAAGCACCTAAACCTCTTTGAACTTGCACTGAACTAGCAATCTCTCTCAAACCAGACCAGTTACTCCAGAATACAGCCCCATTTTCCATGTCATTAACGGGAACACCATTAACCATTACGGAAATGTTTTCTTGTGAAAAACCTCTGATACTTAGCTTAGAATCTCCAGCTCCACCACCTTCATTAGTTACAAAAACAGAAGGCGTACTTTCTAACAATTCAGGAAACTCTTTATTGGCACTCGCTTCTTCTATTTGTAAAGACTTAATTGTTGAAACTGCCACAGGCGTTTTACGATCGATAGCCACGTTATTGGTAACAACCACTTCTTTCAAAGTTGTTTGGCTAGAAGTTAATTCTACTGAACCCAAATTGGCTTGCGCACCTATTTTTTTAGGTAAGTAACCGATAGCACTAAATTCAATACTGTCGCCATCTGCTGCTTTAATAGAAAAGCTACCATCAATGCCTGAAACAAAAGAAGCTTTTTTGCCTTTAATGGATATTGTTACGCCAGGAAGCGTTTCCTTAGTGGTTGCATCTACTAGTTTCCCTGAAATCTTCATCTGAGCTAAAAGGGCTAAAAGCGGAAACAAAACAAAGGAGGTTGTTGCAACAGTTCGACTGAAAATCGAGATACTTGTTTTTGTAAAATTCATAATTAAATTTTTGAAAGTTTGTGTGAGGTATTGCAAATAAAAGAAAAAAAATGCACTCCTGTTAATTTTTTGCAAATTAACGTCGCCATAATCTAAAATATTCAGATTCCGAAAGGATAACAGTAAGTTAATATGAGTTGAGAGTGAAGAGTTGAAAGTGGAAAGTCGAGAGTTGAAAGTCTGAGGTTCCATGAAATAGGTTGACGTTTTTTCTCCCACTTTCAACTTTTGTTGATAACCTCTTTAGTTAAAAAATAATTATTTCTCTTCTTTCGTTTTGTCAATGAGAAGCGTATGATGACCTTGTTCTGGGGAGCTCAAGCCATCTAGGAATATCTTTGACCAACGAAGA
>CANFLL010000014.1 GCA_947447825.1 Chitinophagaceae bacterium
GGCTATCAGCGACAGGATTCCTGTTTTGGCCGATTTTAAACCTAGCGGTAAATACTTGATGCAGGATTTGCACGAGCATGGTGGCGTTCCGTCTGTGATGAAATATTTATTGCAAAAAGGATTGCTTCATGGTGATTGCTTAACGGTGACTGGTAAAACAATCGCTGAGAATTTAGCTTCTGTTCCTGATTTGAATTTTGAAACACAGAAGATTATCTATCCTTTAGAAACACCTTTGAAAGCAACTGGTCACTTACAAATCCTTTACGGAAACTTGGCAGAAAAAGGAAGTGTGGCTAAGATTAGTGGTAAGGAAGGCGAAAAGTTTGTAGGTACTGCAAGGGTTTTTGATGGCGAACATGAGTTGATTGCAGGTATCCAAAGTGGCCGTGTTCATTCAGGTGATGTAGTGGTTATTAGATATGTAGGACCAAAAGGTGGACCGGGTATGCCTGAAATGTTGAAACCAACAAGTGCCATTATTGGTGCAGGGTTGGGTAAATCGGTTGCCTTAATTACTGATGGACGATTTAGTGGCGGTACACATGGTTTTGTGGTTGGTCACATTACCCCAGAAGCTTTTGATGGCGGAACCATTGCTTTGGTAAATGATAATGATATTATAGAATTGGATGCGGTGAACAATACCATCAACCTAAAAGTTTCTGAAGAAGAAATTGCTGCCAGAAGAGCCGCTTGGAGACAACCTGCCTTGAAAGCAACAAAAGGAGTATTGTTTAAATATGCACGTTGTGTTAAAGACGCAAGTGAGGGTTGTGTAACGGATGAGGCGTAACCCCCATCCCCTAAAGTGGTGAATAGAAAACTTCTAACGACAATCAGATGTGGTCACAATTTGTGACCACATCATTTAAGCAGTTCTTTGATATCACAATTTGTGATAACGATTATAATAGCTCAAAGGTCGCAAAATGCGACCTTTGAGAATTTGAATCAACAATCTGACGTGGTTACAATTTGTGACCACGTCAGATTGTCATCATCACAAATTGTGATGAGAGTAAAGAAGATGCAGCTAAGGTGACAATAGTTTGAGGTCACAAATTGTGACCTCAAAAAGAGAAAAGGGAATAACTTGACATCACAATTTGTGATTTCAAGATTAAAAAGAGGCGAAATGGAAATACAAGTCATTCAAAAGAAGATTTTTGAGATTAGGGGGCACAAAGTTGTACTAGATTCAGACCTTGCAGCGATGTATGAGGTTGAAACAAAAGTTTTTAATCAGGCAATCAAAAGAAATATTGACAGATTTCCTGAAGAATTTATGTTTCAATTGACACGAGAGGAGTTCAAAAGTTTGAGGTCACAAATTGTGACCTCAAACAGAGGCGGCACTAGATATATACCTTTTGCCTTTACAGAACATGGGATAACAATGGCGGCAAGTATTTTAAAAAGTGATACAGCCATTAGAATGAACATTGCTATTGTACGAGCTTTTATAGAATTGAGAAAATTTGCTTCTCAATATTCAGAAATTATAGTTCAATTGAAAGATTTAAAAGATAGGGTTGGTAATCATGATGCACATTTGGACAAGATTTATGAAGCATTGGATAGATTGCTAACCAAACAAGATGAAGAGATAGATTGGGAAGCAAGGCAAAGGATAGGTTTTAAAACTGATTTATAAAGAGTATGAAAGCATTATTTACATTTTTTCTGATAGTAACAGTGTTCAGTGTTTCAGCACAGGATGGTGTTATTGTAAAATACTTTGATTCTGCTTGGAATATCACGACAAAAGAACAATCTTTCTACTACACCAAAATAGAGAAGGGGGAAAAAGGGTTTAAATACACTTCTTACTTTTCAAATACAGGAAATAAATATGGGTATAGTACAATTGCCTATGACACAAATTATATGAATAAACGAATAGGTTTACATATTGACTATTATTATAAAACTGGAAAAGTTTTGGATACTATTTTGATAAGTGGTAGCAACCAAACTGTTTATAAACATCGTTATTATGAAAACGGAAATATTCAGGATTCATCAAGAGCAAATCAAAATGGGGAAGAGGAATATGAATATGAGTATTATGAAAACGGAAAGCCTAAACTAATAAAACATCATTCTGAGTCTAGTAACTCATGTTGCTTTAGAAAGTATGTTGAAGATAGATTCTATGAAAATGGAGTATTATCCTCACACGTTCAGTATGATACCCTTTTAGGCAAAATAGTAGCAAAGGGTTTTGACAAAAATGGAAAACTGATACCAGACTATATTTACCGTAGAGGAGGATGGTTTTCAGAAGACAGTTTAGGTTGGGACAAATATTTAAAAGCGAACATTAACACTAGTTTGATAAAATCTAATGGAGCTCCTAAAGGAAAGTATTTCATCAAAGCTTGGTTTCAAATTGATAAAGAAGGCAATGTTTTTAAAGTAACTACGAAGAATGACCTTGGATTTGGGATAAAAGAAGAAGTTATCAGGGTTATTAGTAATAGCCCTAAATGGATGCCTTCTATTAGTTATAATGAACCCATCTCTGTTGGCATTATTGAAGATGTAAATATTTTAGTTGATTAGCAAAATAAATATATTATGGAAGAAACATTAATAATAGAAGAACCCCAAGCGGCAACGGCTAACGCCCCTTTAGGGGTTGGGGAATGGGATAATAAAGTAGGAACAAATATCACCGGCTCACAAGCGGTCTTGGAAGCCTTGATTGTTGAAGGGGTGGATACTGTTTTTGGTTATCCGGGTGGTGCTATCATGCCTATCTATGATGCGTTGTACGATTATCATGAAAAATTAAAACATATCCTTGTCCGTCATGAACAAGGGGGTATTCATGCTGGTCAGGGTTATGCGAGAAGCTCTGGAAGAGTGGGAGTTGTCTTTGCAACAAGTGGCCCTGGTGCTACAAACTTGGTTACAGGTTTGGCTGATGCCATGATTGATAGTACGCCATTGGTGTGTATTACAGGGCAGGTGTTTGCACATTTGTTGGGTACGGATGCTTTTCAGGAAGTGGATGTAATCAATATTACCACG
Organism: Chitinophagaceae bacterium; assembly: GCA_947447825.1. Lineage (GTDB taxonomy): Bacteria > Bacteroidota > Bacteroidia > Chitinophagales > Chitinophagaceae > Parasediminibacterium. Next base: position 3,040 of record CANFLL010000014.1, read on the forward strand.
CCTGTTACCAAATGGAATTGTCAGGTAACAGATGCTTCTGAAATACCTAATGCTCTAGCAAAGGCGTTCTTCATTGCAAGAACGGGAAGACCGGGGCCTGTTTTGGTTGATATTACAAAGAATGCTCAACTGCAAAAGTTCGATTACGAAGGATATAAACCATGCAATCATATCCGTAGCTATCGTCCAAAACCAATTGTAAGACCTTCTTATATAGAGGCTGCTGCCAAATTGATTAATGAAGCAAAGAAGCCTTTTGTAATCTTTGGTCAAGGCGTAATTCTTGGTGAGGCTGAAAAAGAATTTAAAGCCTTTATCGAAAAAGGTGGTTTGCCTGCTGCTTGGACAATATTGGGATTGAGTGCCTTGCCAACCGACCATCCATTGAATGTTGGTATGCTAGGTATGCACGGCAATTATGGCCCCAATGTATTGACCAATGAATGTGATGTTTTGATTGCTGTTGGGATGCGTTTTGATGACCGTGTTACGGGGAGATTAGATAAGTATGCCAAGCAAGCAAAGGTTATTCACTTAGATATTGACCCTGCTGAAATAGATAAGAATGTAAAGACAACCGTTCCAGTTTGGGGCGATTGTAAGGAAACATTGCCAATGCTTACGGCGTTGATTGAAAAGAAAGAACATACCGAATGGCATAATCAATTCAAAGCTCTTTCTTTAAAAGAAAATGAAATAGTTATTCACAAAGAACTTAACCCAACCGAAGGTGAGATAACCATGGGCGAAGTTTTGAATGTTTTGAATGAATTGACTCATGGCAATGCCATAATCGTAACAGATGTTGGGCAGCATCAGATGGTTGCTTGCAGATACGCTAAGTTCAATCAATCAAAGAGTAATATCACTTCTGGTGGTGCGGGTACAATGGGCTTTGGTTTGCCTGCTGCCATTGGTGCTAAGTTTGGTGCACCAGAAAGAACTGTTGTTGCCATTATTGGTGATGGAGGTATCCAAATGACTATTCAAGAGTTGGGTACCATCATGCAGACTGGCGTTAATGTAAAAATCCTAATTCTCAACAACCGTTTCTTGGGTATGGTAAGACAATGGCAGCAGCTATTCCACGATAAACGCTATTCTTTTGTAGATATCGAAAGCCCTGATTATGTAGCGGTTGCCAAGGCTTATCGTATAGAAGGTTCTAGTGTTAATGAAAGAAAAGACCTAAAGAATGCTTTGGCTGAAATGCTTAACCACGATGGTTCTTATTTATTAGAGGTAATGGTTGCCAAGGAGGACAATGTATTCCCAATGGTGCCACAAGGAAGAGGTGTTTCGGATATTGTGTTAACTAAGGATCAGGTGTAGAGACGCATTACAATGCGTCTTATAAAGAATAATATTTACAAGGATTAGAAACAAATAGAAATGATACAGTCACAGAATAATATACAGCTTACTCCTACCGATACTCAGGCTGGTCCAGTAAAACAAGAGTTTACCATTACCGTTTATACCGAGAATCAGGTTGGCTTGCTAAATAGAATTGCGATTATTTTCTCCAGAAGAAAAATCAATATTGAAAGCCTTAATACTTCTCCTTCTGAGGCAGAAGGTATTCACCGTTTTACCATTGTTATCAATGAGTATGAAGATGTGGTTCGCAAACTTTGCCGTCAAATAGAAAAGCAAGTGGAAGTTTTAAAAACATACTTTAATACCAACGATGAAATAGTATGGCAAGAGTTGGCTTTATATAAAGTACCTACTGATATTATTGCCGAAAAAGTAATGGTGGAACGTTTGTTACATAAACACGGTGCAAGAGCGGTGGTGATTCGTAAGGATTATACAATCTTCGAAACAACAGGACATCGTGAAGAAACAGAAGGCCTATTAGATGCCTTAGCACCTTTTGGGTTAATAGAATTTGTGCGAAGTGCAAGGGTGGCAATCATAAAAGCAAGTAGCGGATTCCACGAAAAGCTACGTGAGTTTGAAGCCTATCAACCAGCATCAGAATTATCAGAAAATGAATACTTGGGTAAACGTGAAGGTGTATTTTCAATGTAAACCCCTTTACTTTGCAACCCGTTATAATCATTTAATTAAAATAATAATTAGCCCCCAACCCCTAATGGGAACAAGGCGACAAACAAAAAAAGATGGCAAATTATTTCAACACGCTTTCATTGAGAGAAAAATTAAGTCAATTAGGCGTATGTGAGTTCATGGACGGTAGTCAGTTCGCTGATGGCGTAACGGCTCTTTTAGGCAAAAAAATAGTTATAGTTGGTGCTGGTGCACAAGGGCTTAACCAAGGTTTAAACTTGCGTGATTCTGGTTTGGACGTTTCTTATGCGTTACGTAAAGAAGCTATCGAAGGAAAACGTGCAAGCTGGAAAGGTGTTACCGAAAACGGTTTTACTGTAGGTACTTATGATGAATTAATCCCTTCTGCTGACCTAGTTATCAACCTTACTCCCGATAAGCAACACACTGCTGTAGTTAGTGCTGTAATGCCTTTGATGAAACAAGGTGCTACACTTTCTTACTCTCATGGTTTTAATATAGTTGAAGAGGGAATGCAAATCCGTAAAGACTTAACAGTTATTATGGTTGCACCTAAATGCCCTGGTTCTGAAGTTCGTGCAGAATATGTACGTGGTTTTGGTGTACCTACTTTGATAGCAGTTCACCCAGAAAACGATCCAGAAGGTAAAGGTTGGGAACAAGCAAAAGCGTATGCTGCTGGTACTGGTGGACATAGAGCAGGTGTTTTGAAATCTTCATTTGTAGCAGAAGTTAAGTCCGATTTGATGGGCGAACAAACCATTTTATGTGGTTTATTGCAAACTGGATCTATCTTAAGTTTCGATAAAATGATTGAAAAAGGAATTGATGGTGCTTATGCTGCAAAGTTGATTCAATATGGTTGGGAAGTAATTACTGAAGCGTTAAAACAAGGCGGTATCACTGCTATGATGGATCGTTTGAGTAATCCTGCCAAGATTAAAGCTTTTGAATTGGCAGAAGAATTAAAGACCATCATGCGTCCATTGTTCCGTAAGCATCAGGATGATATTATGAGTGGTGAATTCTCTAAAACTATGATGGAAGATTGGGCTAATAATGATAAGAACCTTTTGACATGGAGAGCTGCAACAGGTGAAACTGCTTTTGAAAAGACTGCTGTTACCAGTGCTAAGATTGCAGAACAAGAGTTCTTTGATAATGGTTTGTTAATGGTTGCTTTTGTTAAGTCTGGCGTTGAGTTGGCTTTCGAAACAATGGTTGAGTCTGGCATCAAGGCCGAGTCTGCTTATTACGAGTCATTGCACGAAACTCCATTGATTGCAAACACTATTGCTCGTAAGAAATTATTCGAAATGAACCGTGTTATTTCTGATACTGCTGAGTATGGTTGCTATCTATTCGATCACGCTTGTAAACCTTTGTTGGCTGACTTCATGAAGAAAATTGATACTGATGTAATTGGTACGAACTTCAATGCTGGTAAAGACAATGGCGTAGATAACAAGGAAATAATCGCTGTAAATAAATCAATCCGCGCACATCAGATTGAAGAAGTAGGTGCAACTTTAAGAGCTGCAATGACTGCTATGAAATCAATAGCTACAGTAGCTTAAGAAGTTATTTGTATAAAGTTTTAGGAAATAAGTAAAAGCCCTGCATTTATTGCGGGGCTTTTCTATGTAAAATATAGCTAGTGATTCAATTTTTTGTATGAATATAGAAATAGAAATAGTAATTGAAAATCAATTATTTTATATCTATAGAAATTACTAAAAATAATATTATAGGTGTAGTACTATAGGTGTAGTTCTATAGGTTCAATATTCTTGTTGAGTGAGAAGGCGAAATAGTATTTAATTACTGGAATGTTTTACTTTCTCTATGAAATTGTGTTTCGACGCTTCTCTTGAATTTCAAAAAAAATAGAATTAATTCCTAGGTTCTTCAAAATTAAATCCAAGTTTGAGAATCGAAAATATTACCTCAACTTGCAATATCCATTGCCTAATCTACTCACTACTGAATAATATTTGCTATTTTAATTTGTTTACTAAGGACAAACCGCTAATATTGCGAAAGATTTTATTGATATATTAACACCCTTAAAATGAAAGACTTTTCTGCACTTAAAAAGAATTTGAAGAAAGATTTTACTTCTTTAAAGAAAATAAAATTGGCTGTGCTTGGCGATACTGCAACACAGTTTTTAACTCAAGCACTAAGAGGAGAAGGTTACGATAAAGGTTTTGACTTGCAAATTTGGGAAGCTGATTTCAATCAAATAGAAAGACAAGTTTTTGACCCTTCATCTGAATTGTATGAGTTCGCCCCACAAATTGTTATAATCTTTCAATCTGCTCATAAGCTTTTGGGAAAATACAACAAGCTAAAAACTGAAATGCACAGCGTTTTGGCTTCTCAAGAATTAAACTTAATAGAGTCTTATTACGGCACTTTACAAAGTGCATTAGGTTGCAAAATAATCTATTATAACTACACAGAAATTGATGATGCAGTTTTTGGGAACTATGCCAACAAAATTGAAGCATCCTTTCTTTATCAACTAAGAAAGTTAAACTTCGGTTTGATGGAGTTTTCTACTAAAGCTGCCAACTTCTATGTTGCTGACATTTCCTCTATTCAGAATGAAATAGGTAAGCAAAACTTCTTTCAACCATCTATCTACATAAATACAGAGATGGTTTTAAGCATTGAGGCTCTGCCAAAAGTGGCCGACAAAACGGTTTCTGTTATAAGTGCCATTAATGGGAGTTTTAAAAAGTGCGTTATCCTCGATTTAGATAATACCACTTGGGGAGGTATTATTGGCGATGATGGTCTGGAAAATATTCAGATTGGCTCATTGGGAATTGGAAAATCTTTTACGGAGTTTCAATACTGGATAAAGAAACTTAAGAATAGAGGTATCATAGTAGCTGTGTGTAGCAAAAACACAGAATCTATTGCGAAAGAACCATTTGAAAAACATCCAGATATGGTGTTGCATTTAGAAGATATTGCCGTATTTATTGCCAATTGGGAAAACAAAGCAGACAATATCAGACAAATACAAAGTATACTGAACATAGGTTTCGACTCCATGGTTTTTCTGGATGACAACCCTTTTGAAAGAAACATAGTTCGTGAGAATATTCCTCAAATCTGTGTACCTGAACTACCAGAAGATCCTGCCGAATATTTAGAGTATTTATATACTTTGAATCTTTTTGAAACAGTTTCTTACTCTAATGAAGATGCTGAAAGAACTAAACAATACCAAATTGAAGCTAAAAGAGCTACTCTTCAACAAAAGTTTACCAATGAAGATGACTTTTTGAAAAGCTTAGATATGGTTTCATTGGTAGAACCTTTCAATAAATTTAATACACCCCGTGTAGCACAATTGTCCCAAAGATCTAATCAGTTCAACTTACGTACTGAAAGATTTACAGAAGCTGACATAGAACAAATGGGAACTTCTGACGCTCACTTTACTTTCTCTTTTACGTTGGAAGATAAATTTGGTAACAACGGAATGATCTGTGTCATTATCCTTCAAAAAGAGAATGACAACACCCTATTTATCAATACTTGGTTGATGAGCTGCAGGGTATTGAAAAGAGGCATGGAAAATTTTGTGTTGAACACTATTTCAAACTTTGCTAAAGACAAAGGATTCACTTATTTGAAAGGAGAATATATCCCGACTGCCAAAAATGAAATGGTGAGAGATCATTATAAAAACCTAGGTTTTGAATCAACAGGCGACTATTGGGTTTTGAACACCTCAAACTACGAGAATAAAAAGAGTTTTATCATAACAAAATAAATTAAAGACAATGGAAAGAAGTGAAGTTTTAGATCAAGTATTAAGTGTTTTTCATGATGTATTGGACAATGAAGAAATTGTGTTAACGGATGAAACAACGGCAAACGACATTGAAGAATGGGATTCTTTGAGTCATATTCAATTAGTAGTAGGCATCGAGAAAAAGTTTAAACTACGTTTCACTTCTAAAGAAATTCAGAGTTGGAAGAATGTGGGTGAAATGATTGATTCTATTAAAGAAAAAGTAGCATGAGTTTTAAAGCAGGAGACAACTACAAACTAACTTTTACCGTTAGCGAGGATAAGTACAAGGGTTTCATTGAATTATTCAACGATAATAATCCGCTTCATACCAATGATGAGTTTGCAAGAGGATATGGTTTCAAAGGTAAAGTGATGCACGGAAATATCTTGAATGGCTTCCTCTCCTACTTCATAGGAGAATGTTTGCCTAGTAAAGATGTCATCATTCATTCGCAGGAAATACAATTCAAGAATCCTGTTTATGTAAACGATGAACTAGCATTTAATGCAACCATTTTGGATGTTTATGAGTCTGTGAAAACAGTTGAATTCAAATTCGATTTCAAAAATAATCTATCGAAAACAGTTGCTAAAGGAAAAATTCAAATTGGTTTATTAAAATGAATATACTCATAACTGGAGGAGCTTCTGGCTTGGGCGAAGCAATAACTAGAACGCTGGCTAAAGATGCCAATAATAAAATATATTTCACCTACAGTAGGTCTGATGTAAACGCAAAAAAGATAGAGCAGGAATTAGAAAATACTTCCTCAATAAAATGCGATTTTACTGATGCGGCTAGTGTTGCCGAATTAAAACAGCAATTGAGTACTTTTCAGCTTGATGTTTTAATTAACAATGCTTTCTGGGGAACGCCTGTTAAAACCTACTTTCATAAGATAGATGTAACCGAATTTCAAACCGATTTCACCAATTACATCATCCCTACAGTAGAAATTACACAAGCAGCTATTGCATACTTTAGAAAGAAAAAGAGTGGTAAAATTATTACTGTTCTAACCTCTTTTCTATTAAACACCCCTCCTATTGGCTCCTCCGTTTATGTTGCTAATAAAGCTTATTTACAAGCGTTAGTGAAGTCATGGGCAACTGAAAATATTCCTTACAACATTTCTTCAAATTCAGTTTCCCCCTCTTTCATGTTAACCAATTTGACGGCAGATGTTGATGAAAGAATTATTGAACAAATGACAGCTAACCACCCCTTAAAGAAAATTTTGACAACCACTGAAGCAGCAGAAGCGGTTTTGTTTTTAGCCAATGCCTCCACACAGGTAAATGGAATAGACATCGTTTTGAATGCAGGAACTAACATAAAATAAGTAGATTATGATTTTCAACTCCCTTGAGTTTTTAATTTTCTTCATCCTTTTATACCCTTTGTATTGGTTTGGCACTAAAAACAATTTAAAACTTCAGAATTTACTTCTTCTCTTGGGAAGCTATGTATTTTATGCATGGTCCGACTGGAGATTGCTATCCTATTTAATTGCTTCCTCAATTATATCATTCTATGCAGGTATCTATATTGAAAAAACAACCAATCCTTCACATAAACAATGGTTTTTAACCATTGGATTAGTACAAGGACTTGGAGGATTGATATTCTTTAAATATTTCAACTTTTTCATTACTTCTTTTAAAGATGCCTTTCACCAAATAGGGATTAACTTAAATATTTCCACTTTAAATCTTCTAGTTCCTATTGGTATCAGTTTTTTCACTTTTAAAACTATCAGCTATCTGTTGGATGTAAACAAAGGAAAAATGACTGCGTGCAAAGACTGGATTTCCTTTTTTACTTATGTTGGCTTCTTTCCTACCATACTTTCTGGCCCTATAGACAGAGCAAAAAGTTTTATTCCTCAACTAGAGAAACCAAGAACTTTCAGCTATGAAAAATCTATTAATGGATTTAAGCAAATAGTTTGGGGCTTATTTAAAAAAGTGGTTATTGCAGATAGTTTATCTGTTGGTGTAAATGACATTTTCACCAACTATCCAACCTTTCATTTTACCTCATTAATAGTAGGAATTATAGCATATAGTTTTCAATTATATGCAGATTTCTCTGGCTACTCTGACATGGCAATTGGCTTTTCAAGACTACTTGGCTTTGAGGTAACACCCAATTTTAATTACCCATTTCTAGGAGAAAATGTTGCCGACTTCTGGCGCAGATGGCATATTTCTTTAACCTCTTGGTTAACGGAGTATGTGTTCACTCCTTTGAGCATCACCTTTAGAGATTATGATAAACTAGGCGTAATTTTATCTATAACCATCAATTTTATTATCTGTGGCTTTTGGCATGGTCCCAATTGGACATTTATTGTTTGGGGCGTGTTGCATGGTCTCTATTTTATACCCCTCATTCTTAGCGGTTCATTTAATAAAAAGAAAAAAAAGGTTGCAAAAGAAACTACTTCTCAATGGATTGTTAGGCACCTTAAAATAGTTGGCACATTCTCTTTAATAAGTCTTAATCTGGTTCTTTTTCGTGCAAACACCATTGCAGAAGCATTTGGTTACTATAAACAAATTCTAGTAGGATTAATAAGTTTTCACTTTGAGGTACCAAAATATCTTTCTTCCTTTTACTTCATCCTTTCTTTTATTTTATTGGAATATTATCTAAGAAAAAAGGATGAAATCACAATACTTAAAAGTTTATGGCTCAATAAAGTTTTTTATGCCATCATTGGCTTTTTCATTGTGCTTTATCTAGGGCAAGCAGAGAGTTATATTTATTTCAAGTTCTAAAATCAGGTTACTATGAATCGTTTCATTACCAGAATACTGACTTATGTGGTATTGATGTTTTCTATAGGTTTTGCTTTTATCTATTTTGCAATATGGATTTGCCCTAATAAGTTTTCCGGCGAGCCTTATACCTATTTTCTATGGGATTATCAAACAAAAAGGATGAATCAACAGTTTCCTGCCCATAACAACATCATCATTGGGGATTCTAAAGCATTAGCAGCTTTAAATCCACATATCACAGGACATAACTTCTACAACTTTTCTCTATCAGGTACAACACCTTTTGAAGGCTATAGTCTTCTTAAAAAATTCATTGCTAAAAACAAAGTAGATACACTTTTACTAAGCTATAGTCCATTAATGTTTAATGGTAATCCGTTCGACTTTGAACCTGCCACTCTTGCCTTTAACTTTATCGGTAAAGAGGATATTGAAAACCTTGAAAAAGTGGAACAACAATACCACATTACACTTGACAACAATAAGCCAAGTGATTTATTATATTTGAAAAGAAAACTAATAACGGCTCACTTTCCATGGTATTTTAGAGCTGATTTTGTTAATAAAATCTTTACCGACATAAAAACACCTTTTAAGAAAGTAGAATTATTTTTTAATGAAAATGGACATAGTTTCTACGGTCAAGCTGACTCTTCAACTGCATTAGCTTTTGAAGCAACTCGTCCTAAAAGCCTTAATCATTTTGATGTGAACCCTGTTAGTATTAGCTATTTTGATTCTATTTATGCACTCTGCAATGAAAAGCACATCAAATTTTACTATGCTACCATTCCAATCAATCAGACTACTTATCAAAAAATTGATACCACACCGCTCTACACGCAATATATATCGTTGATAGAATCATTTAAAACAAAATATCCAAACATCACCATCCTAAATAAATATGCCACGCTACCCAATGCATATTATGGAGATGTGAATCACCTTAATCAAAAAGGCTGTCTTCTATTTTCTAGTTACATACATGAAGCGTTGAAATAAGCAGTTGAAATGGAGAATACTACTTTCTATTTTATATGAAACCATAAGATTGGGTAAAAATGAGCTGCTATCAAAAGGTTGTTACAGACTTTAATCTTATGAATGCTTATTACGAAAAGTACAATCTGCGTATTATTTAGTGGAACATTATTGTTACCCGATACAATCGGAGTGTCAGCGAAATCAATTGAACATATCCCCAATATAATTGGAAACTATCCTTAATACAGTCTGATTGTCAACGGAATCAATCAGAGTGTATCCTTAATACAATCGGATTGTCAGCGGAATCAATCGAAACGTATTCCCAATACAATCAGAGTGTATCCTTAATACAATCGGATTGTCAACGAAATCAATCGGAGTGTATCCTTAATACATTCGGAGTGTATTCCTAATACAATCGGATTGTCAACGGAATCAATCGGAGTGTATTGTGGGATAGATTTAAGTTTTCAATCAAACAATCATGAAATAAAAAAAGTCACCCAGAAAATATCCTGAGAAATTACTAATGACACTAGCGCATTGAGACTGATAAATACATTGATAGGGATTATATTGTTAGTAAATTCAATTTGGGTGTGCATGAATGAATTTGTTAGTGGTGGTAATTTCAATTTGGCAGATTACCCCATCTACCTTTACATTTGCACCAGTTCTTTAAATTACTTATCAAGAAAGGCAGAGGGAATTGGCCCTGTGAAGCCTTGGCAACCCAAACAAGTGACCGCGCTTGTTTAGAAGGTGCCAACTCCACTCCCGAATGGGAAGAGATAAGTCAGCGTTGGTTTTATTTTCAATGAATACTTCTATAGTATTTTATATGTTATAATAGCCCGTCTGATTTATTTCTGATGGGCTTTTTTATTGCCCCTTCTACCCAATTGTTAAGTATTAATTGCTTATTTTTTTTGTTGCTATATAGAAGATTTACCAACAAGTTCACAAGGAAAAAAAGAAAGTACACAATGGTTTTATTCCTATTGCAACTTCTTTTTTAATAATTGTTCTTCCTCCTTTGTGTTCTTTGGTAAACACTTCTTGTTCTGGGTGGTTAAAACATCCTAGAATAGTAACTATTGTTTAACTCTAACTTTTTTGTTCTTATTTTTTGTAGGAACAGACTCATAACATAGGCACTTATTGGCCGATTGTTATTGCACTAAATATGTCTAAGATTTATAAACATCAGGGAGTATTTGTATTGGAAAGTGGGAAGCGTCTCTCTAACCTTCATTTGGCTTATAGTACATCGGGGGTGCTGAATGAGCAAAAAGATAATGTGGTTTGGATTTTTCATGCACTTACCGGAAATGATAAACCAAGAGAATGGTGGCCAGGACTTGTGGGTGAAGGTTGCTTATTGAATACGGATGAATATTTTATTGTTTGCGTGAATGCACCTGGGAGTTGCTATGGTAGCATTAATCCTCTGGATACTAATAGAGAAACAGGCGAACCTTTTTATCATGACTTTCCGCTGTTTACAACAAGGGACATGATTAAAGCCTATCAACTTCTGAAAAGAGAGTTGGGCATTGATAGGATTAAAATAGGCGTTGGGGGATCGATGGGTGGACAACAACTATTGGAATGGGCAATAGATGAACCCTCGATATTTGAATACATAATTCCGATTGCTACTAATGCCAAACATTCATCGTGGGGAATTGCTTTTAATGCCTCGCAGAGAATGTGCATTGAACATGACATTACCTGGAAGGAAAAACACCCTGAAGCAGGAATGGAAGGCATGAAAACGGCTAGAAGTATTGCTTTGATTAGCTACAGAAACCATGACACCTACAATGAAATGCAACAAGGGGTTACTTCCGAAACAAAACATTTACCCGTTGACCAGCAAGTGTTTAAGGTGGAAACTTACCAGAAATATCAGGGAGAAAAACTTGCCAAACGCTTTAATGCTTTTAGCTATTACTTTTTGAGTAGAGGCATGGACTGTCATAATGTGGGACGTAACAGAGAATCTGTGGAGGCAGCGTTACGATCTATTGAGGCAAAGACGCTGGTTATTGGCATATCAAGCGATATTCTTTTTCCTACACATGAACAAGAGTTTATTGCTCAACATATTCCAGATGCTAAATGTGTTATCATTGAATCATTGTATGGGCATGATGGTTTTCTGCTTGAATTTGCCCAAATAGAAAATGAAATAAGAAAGTTTTTGGTTAATGATTAATGTTTAATGATGAAGGATTAATTACTTCTCATTAAACATTAATCATTAAAAACTAATCAACATTTTCTGCATCGAGGGCATCAAAAGCTTTAACTTTTTTAGTTGCTTTAAACTGAATGACTCTACAATCTGCCAAGTTCAAAATAACGAAGGGGTCTTGGGAAATAATGGCATTAATTTCCTCTATACTATCAGCCTTGGCAAAAATAATTCCTCCATCACGTGGTTCTTTTCTGCCAGAAGCCAAAAAATTGCCTGCATGATAGTACTTATCTACATATTTCATGTGTGCAGCCATGTTTGCATCAATTTGATCTGTTGGTACTTTGTAAGTAAGCTCAATGATATACATTTTACATAAATTTTAAAGATGAAGGCTTCAAAAGTAAAGCAAGAAGAACAACGAATATAACTGATTGTTGTCAGGAATATTATCCAATCCCCCTACATTTACAAATCACTGATAAAGCTACACATCATAGAAAAAGATATAAACGCTATAGGGCTGCTGGCAATTGCCAATGAAGCTAGCAACGACCATTTTAAAACATTTCTTAAAACAAAAGAAGCCCATTCCATTGATGCAATGGTGTTTGAGCTGAATGAAACAATTACCCCACAAATAGATTGTACCTCGTGTGGAAACTGCTGCAAAAGCTTACTTATTAATGTGACAGAAACTGAGGCAGATGCACTTTCTCTACACTTAAATCAGACGAGAAAAGACTTTGACAATCAATATTTAGAAAAAAGTGGGAATATGATGCTGATGAATGCAATACCGTGTACTTTTTTAAGAAATGATATTTGTACTGTTTATGAAAATCGTTTTGCTGGCTGTAGGGAATTTCCAGCAATGCACCTGCCAGATTTTAATAAACGCCTATTTACTACTTTTATGCACTACAACCGTTGTTTGATTATTTATAATATTGTAGAGGAGCTAAAAGTAATGACAGGGTTTAAGAGATAAAGTGTAATAAGTTGAAGAATTAAGCTAGAATTAATGAGTTGGTGGTGTACTAATAATGATATAAACATTAAAGGCATACTACATGTGGATGCCTTTAATGTTTGTTTGCTATTTTGTTAGAAATTAATATAAAATCTGCCTAGCAAAATCTACTTCTTTTTTAGGTATTCTACAATTAGCCTTCAAGTATATCGAATATTCTTTGCGAAGATTTGCCATCTCCATACGGGTTTATTTTATGGGTCATTTGAGCATAAACTTCTTTGTCATTAAAAAGTTTGCTAAGATAATCAAGTATCAATTCCTTGTTATCGTGAACCAAAACACCAGCACCAGCATCAATTACTTCCTGCCTTTCGGTAGTGTCTCGTAAAATCAAAATTGGTTTATTGCAAGTAATAGCCTCTTCTTGAATTCCACCACTATCAGTAAACACAATGTAGGAATGGTACATCAGGAATACTAACTTGTCATAAGCTAAAGGATTCAAAAGACAAACACCTTTACAATTGCCCAACTCTTTTTTAATGAAATCGCCATTACGGTTAGGATGAATTGGCAAAACAAATTGAGCCTCGCTTTCTTGTTCCACAAAAGCACGAATACTGTCACAGATATTTTGCAATGGTTGCCCAAAATTTTCCCTTCTATGTATGGTTGTAAGGATTATCTTTTTCTTTAAATCAACTCCTTTACTTTCAAAATACTTAGCATAATTGGCTTGATTGGTTTCTGTTATTTCGATGGTATCTATTAAAGAATCAATAACCGTATTGCCAACAATGTGTACCCCATTTAAGATTTTTTCATCATAAAGATTTTGACAAGAAAGACTCGTTGGGCAAAAATGATAATTGGCAATATGGGTTATCATTTTCCTGTTTCCTTCTTCAGGAAAGGGCGATTCTAGGTCACCACTTCTTAATCCGGCTTCAATATGTGCTACTTTTATATTATTATAAAAGCCATATAAAGCTCCCGCAAATGCTGTTGTTGTGTCTCCTTGAACAAAAATAATACTTGGTTTAAACTCCTCTCCTAGCTTGTGCAATCCTTCCATTATATGATTAAAAGAAGAAACTAGCGTTTGGTTTGGTTTCATTGCAGACAAGTCTACATCATATTTAAAAGAAAACAGTTCAAATAAATCATGCAATAATTCCTTGTGCTGCGAGGTTATGCACACCTTTACGTTATGCTTTTCACTAGCCCTGAAAACTTTAATAACAGGGTTCATTTTAATTAGCTCAGGTCTTGTACCTAAGATAAAGAGTACTTCTTTTTTACGCATTTTAATCTTTTTTAGCAAGTCCATGTTCGGTTTTACTCCAAGCCATATTAGGTTTAGTGATTAGCTGATATAAAGCCCGATAACAGGATATAGTGAGTAGAAGGTTTGAAAACAATAGAAAAAAGGGGGAAAGCAACGCATCTTTATAACGGCGATACTTGAGGGATGACGCTGCAAAAATGAGCATACTAATGATTGAACCAGAAATCATTAATCCATAAAACCCAATTACAGAAATCCAATAGGGGAAGAAAGCATTAAAAAGTTTATCTTGAAAAATAATCCAGAGAATGGTAAGCAGAAAAAACATTGGGGAAACAAGGCCAATAACTGAACCTAGCGTCCAGAAGTTGAACGATAGCCAACGACCAAAACCAATCTGTTTACATGTCTTAACAATGTTCCTGTTCAACACACAAGTAGAAATAATAAACCCTTTTACCCAGCGTGTTCTTTGGTTTAACAGTTGAGCCAGTTTTACAGGAGCTTCTCCTTTAGTAATGCTTGGCAAATGCCCAATGCGCCCACCGTGACTGTAAACAGATGAACTAAAGATGAGATCTTCTGTTGGATTGAACATATCAAAGTACTGAATCTTGTCCATCATTTCCTTCTTTACATAAAAAGAAGTACCCCCCAAAGGAAGGTATAAGCCCCTATTATTTGCCTTTTTAGTTGTTCTATCAATGCCATTCAAAAGGAATTCAAAAAAGCACCTGAACTCCGAGGAGAAAAAACGAGTTATAAAGTTTTGATTAGAGTTGTAAATACCAATGCTACACTGAATAACATCTAAGTCATTGTTTTCAAAGTGATATGCCACTTTTAAAAACTGGTCAACATCTGGTTCATCTTCACTATCAAAAATTACAGTGATGTCGTTTTCACAGACCTTTAAACCGCAATTTAAAGCCCTCGATTTTGATTGAACTTCACCTTGCCTAACAGGATGTATTTTAAGCAATTCCACAAAAGAAGGCATTACTAAGTCCTTAATTTCACTTAAAGTAGTAGTGTCATCCTCCTGAATAATTAAATAGGCTTTAATTAACTCTTTTGGGTAATTAATCTTATTAATGTTTGCAAGCAAGTCCTTAATTGTCTCCCCTTTTTCTCTGTAATTCGCCAGTAATATATTGAATGAAGGGTATTTTTTTAGTTCATGATAAGGAACCTCTTTATCCTTTTTGTAGGAGATAAGAAACAAATACCCTTTGTAATAAGTAATTATTAAAAAGAATAATTGACAAGTTAGGATAAACATCACCAAAACGTATACTGGCTTTGTGAAAACAGCTATTAGCAATGCAATTACAATGTAACCCCAAAAAGCATGACGAAGGTTACCGAAGTTCTTCCAAAACTCAAAAGAACCTTTATCTACACTAGAAGACTTTTCTACCATGCAAAAGTTTTTTCAACTTTTAGTTGTATGTAGTTTTGGGTTATGTTGCTTTCAATATTATCGTTATGGCGCAATCCTAGCCCCATTACAAACTTTGGTTGCACTTTGAAATTCATAAAAACTTGTGCATTAAAGTAGTTGTTAATTTGAGAACTAACTATTTTATCATCCTTATAATACTCTGCATAGGTGCTAGCATATAGGCGATCTGTGATGGCAAATTGGTTAAAGTTGTAGAATACAAAGCTTTTATCAGTACTATTAATACTTTTCCCTACTTGCGAACCCAGCGTAATGGCATTATATCTACTATAATCATTTGAGGTATGCAAGAAATAAGATTGATATGTTTTATCAATGTTTTGTGCATACAAGGATAGAGCCATGAGGAATGTAGAACATCCCACTAAGAGTGTTTTTTTCATGTTAAATTCAAGGTTTAATTTAAAGTTAGGTTGGTAAACTTTGGCAACAAATAAGCAATAATATTTTAATGTTTATGAGTGTAAATAGCTTTATAAGTGTTGTGTGTTAGTCATACATTTATAAATTTTTTGCAATAATAATAGAAAATACAATCCAATGATTATTTATTAAAAAACAAATTAAAGTGTTTACAAAAAAAATACTAAACAATCTAAGTACTTAAACACAATCAGTAAATAAATGAAATCAAACACAATGGACTTTAGCGTATACAATAGACATGATACGGCTAAAACAAAACTCACATGGCAATCTTGAAACTTAATACTATTAAAAAACGCTATGAAGCTCTATCTAGAAGCTGCTGCTAGTGTAAATACTATTCAAAATATTTCCTCCCTATTAACCTTAAATGATTAGAAACAAACGTTTACTTTCATATAACTATAAATAAATAGCATAAAAAAAGCTACCCATTTCTGAGTAGCTTTTTTAATAATTAATATAAAAATGAAATAGTATTTAACTATTATGGATTATTCAATTTACTATGCTTTTTGCTATATCCAAAATAAACAATAAAACCTATCAATAACCAAACTATTAGACGTAACCAATTTGTCCAACCTAAACCAAAAATCATGGCACCACAAACTAATACGCCCATAATTGGCACAAATGGAACCCATGGAGTACGAAATTCACGCTTCATATCTGGATCAGTTTTTCTTAAAACTATCACTGCAATACACACAAGCATAAAGGCAAATAAAGTCCCGATGCTTGTCATATCGCCTACAATATCACCAGGAATAAATGCAGCAAATAATCCAACTAGAATCAAGGTATATAAGCTTGCTTTGTAAGGTGTTTTATATTTGTCATGTACTTTACTAAACACAGCTGGCAATAACCCATCTTTACTCATGGAATAAAACACACGAGATTGCCCTAGTAACATCACCAATATTACCGAAGAAAAACCGCCAAGAATTGCTACAGTAACTAATTTGGCTAACCAGCCAAACCCAATCATATATTTATTGATGGCAAAGGCAACTGATGCTTCTTTACCAGTAGTCCGAAAATCCTCCAGACTAGCAATCCCGGTAAGTACGTGAGCAAAAAGGATATACAAAACAGTGCATACAGCCAATGAACCTAGTATACCAATTGGCATGTCCTTTTTAGGATTCTTTGCCTCTTGTGCAGCCGTGCTTACAGCATCGAAACCAATGAAAGCAAAAAATACCACACCAGCAGCCCCAAGTATTCCCATTACACCACCAAAATTGTGAGGTAATCCTTGGTGATCAACATAAGTTCCTGCTGGAGGAATGTAAACTGCATGATTTACAGGATTAATAAAACTCCAACCAAAAACAATTATCATAATTACAATTGAAACTTTGGCAATAACAATTATGCTGTTTACAACCGCCGACTCTTGTGTGCCCCTGATGAGCAATAAAGTCAGTGCACAAACAATGAATAATGCAGGTAAATTGATAATGCCATGCAAACTTCCATCAAGTGAATGTTCGAAAGGTGAATGGCATAACTCGAATGGAATGGGTTTGCAGCCAATTACGTTTGTTAACAGGTTATTTAAATATTCGCTCCAAGCAATACCAACAGTTGCAGCACCAACCGCATATTCTAATATTAAATCCCAACCAATTATCCAAGCTATAAATTCTCCCATTGTTGCATAACTATACGTGTATGCACTACCTGCTATAGGTATTGATGACGACAATTCAGCATAGCACAAACCAGCCAAAGCACAACCAATTGCTGCCACAATGAACCCAATAGTTACTGATGGACCTGCATTTTGTGCAGCCGCCGATGCTGTTCTCACAAATAATCCAGCTCCTATGATAGCACCAATTCCCAAGGAAATTAATGACGTGGCACTTAGTGTTCGTTTTAATCCCTTTTCAGAGTCGGAAGACTCTTTCATTAATAAATCGATTGACTTTTTTGCAAATAATCCCATAATTTCCTAGTTAAACTCCTTTAATAATAATATATTAGGGTAGCAAAATAAACATTTATTGGTGTACTATTACATTTGATTTAAAATTAGCATTATAATAAGTATATATTTATTATTCTAAACTGTAAATAATTTAATTTTTAATTATGAAATCTAACAAACTTACTCGTAACATTCTTATAGCAATGGTGCTAGGAATTAGTGTTGGTTATGGAGTACACGAACTAGTACCAAAAGCATCAATCTCTAATTTTTCGAGTAATGTGAAACTTTTAGGAACCATCTTTATCCGATTAGTTAAAACAATCATAGCTCCTTTAGTATTTACAACATTAGTGGTGGGGATAGCAAAACTTGGCAATTTAAAAACAGTGGGGCGTGTGGGCGGAAAAGCAATGCTTTGGTTTTTTACTGCTTCATTAACCAGCCTTTTAATAGGAATGTTATTGGTTAATTTGCTGCATCCAGGATCTTACATTGACCTTTCTCAAGCAGATAATTCTGGATTGAAAGATTTGATGGGTAAGACATCCTCATTTTCCTTATCAAATTTTATTGAGCATGTAATTCCTTCAAGTGCGATGGGTGCAATGGCTGAAAATGAAATTTTACAGATAGTAGTATTCTCTATCTTTTTCGGAATAGCCGCGGCTTCCATGGGCGATTACGCAAAACCAGTTATCAAAACACTAGATGTGTTTTCGCACATTATTTTAAAAATCGTAAACTATATCATGAATTTTGCCCCCTATGGTGTTTTCGGAACATTGGCAGCAGTTGTGGCAGATAAAGGCATAGGCATCTTTAAATTCTATTTCATCTACTTTTCCTATTTTGTTTGTGGAATTGTTTGTTTATGGATGGTACTTTTATTAGTTGGTTATATTATTCTGGGAAAACGACTCATTTCCTTATTAAAACATATTAACAACCCACTGTTAATTGCTTTCAGTACAACCAGTAGTGAGGCTGTTTTTCCAAAACTTACAGAAGAGCTTGAACGATTTGGTTGTAAGAATGATATTGTTGCATTTATTCTTCCATTAGGCTATTCTTTTAATTTAGATGGCAGCATGATGTACATGACTTTTGCCAGCCTCGCCATTGCACAAGCTTATGGCATTCATTTAGATATTGGCACACAACTAACGATGCTATTGGTTTTGATGCTTACCAGTAAAGGTGTTGCGGGTGTGCCTAGAGCATCTTTAATTATCGTTTTAGCCACCTGTGCCATGTTTAAGATTCCTCCAGAAGGTGTTGCATTAATATTACCTATTGACCATTTTTGCGACATGATGCGCACAGCAACCAACGTTTTAGGTAATGCTTTGGCAACAAGTGTTGTGAGCAAATGGGAAGGAGCGTTGGAAAATGAATAGTTATTAATTGATAATTATCCAGTTCGTTCAGCTATACGAACATGCCGTAAGGGCTTACCAGACTTCCGTAAAGCTGAACGAACTTTGCGTAAAGGTTAACGGAACTTCCGCTCAACTGAACATTTCTTCCGGAAGGGCTTACGGAACTTCCGTCCAACTGAACTTTTCTTCCGTAAGGGCTTACGGAGCTTCCGTTAAACTGAACAATTGACTAATAAATACCACTTCTAATTTTGATTGGCTACTGAATTAATGAAACCTTCATCTTCATTACTTATGATTATATTAAAATTTAATGTTTCTTTACAGCCGAAGTAATTAACCACCTTCACATTAAGTTTATGACTGAATTTATTCTTGCATTTCAACTACACGAACTACTTCAACCACAATTCTACATTGATAATGGCGGGCTTTGGCTAATGCTTTTAATCATATTTGCAGAGACCGGCTTATTTATAGGCTTCTTTTTTCCAGGCGATTCCTTACTATTCGTTGCAGGTATTTTCAGCGATAAATTAGCCATCTCATTTTTTGACACAGGGAATTCATTTTTAAATTTATTGATGGTTATTGCTTTAACAGCCTTTGCTGGAATTATTGGAAATACTACTGGCTATATGTTTGGTAAACGCATTGGGCCTGCCATGTTTAATTGGAATGATAATTTTATATATAAAAAGAAATACCTACACCAAGCCCACGACTTTTATGATAAACATGGTGGAGGTGCAGTTGTTTTTGCAAGGTTTGTACCGATAGTTCGCACATTTGCCCCCATCGTAGCTGGGATTGTGGAAATGGATAATAAGAAGTTTGCATTCTTTAACATACTTGGCTGCGTTGCTTGGGTGGGAAGTATGCTTGCAGGTGGTCACTACTTAGATAAATTCTTTTTAGAACATTACAATTTCGACATTAAAAAGCATTTAGAAATAATAGTTTTAGGCATTGTTTTCATTACCACTGCACCTGTACTCGTTAAACTAATTTTTGGCAAAGCCAAATCATCCACTTTAAAATAGTTTATGGACAAAAAGCAGCCAGGGGTTTTCTCCCTGACAGTTATTGTTGGTGCACTAGGTTTTTTTGTAGATGTTTACGACTTATTACTTTTTAGTATTGTACGTAAACCTAGCCTTAAATCTCTCGGTTTATCTCCCAAAGAAATACTCGATCAAGGTGAATTAATAATTAGCATTCAGATGATTGGTCTGGTTGTGGGTGGCATCATTTGGGGTGTTATTGGAGATAAAAAAGGAAGATTGAGTGTGTTATTTGGTTCTATACTGATTTATTCTGTTGCCAATATTGCCAATGGTATGGTTTCCACGGTTTCACAATATACAATCATGCGTTTTATTGCAGGTATTGGCTTGGCGGGCGAACTAGGGGCAAGCATAACCTTAGTAAGTGAAATGTTACCAAAAGAAAAGCGTGGCATTGCAGCTTCTATCATTGCAACGGTGGGCGTTTTTGGTGCAGTAGCAGCCTTCTTTATCTATAAATTCTTTGGCAATTGGCGCACTTGTTTTTATATTGGTGGAGGAATGGGACTGTTGTTATTACTACTTCGTGTAAGCATATTTGAAAGTGGGTTATATGACGAAGTTAAAAAACAGAATGTTGAAAGAGGTAATCTCTTAATGATAATAAACAACAAAAGCCGCTTCTTTCGCTACATGAAAGGTGTTTTTATTGGACTACCGGTTTGGTATGTAATAGGAATTTTAATAACCTTTTCGGATGAATTTGGTAAACGTTTTGGCATAAGTAACATCGATCCAGGTCAGGCGATTATGTACCAATATATTGCCATTGGTGTAGGAGATATGACTGCCGGAATGCTAAGTAATTATCTTAAAAGCCGCAAAAAAGCCCTCTTTACTTTCTATGGAATATGCAGTTTCTTCATTATTCTATTCTTTATGCAGAATGGAGGAAGTGCCACTACAATGTATGTTTTAATAGCGTGCCTTGGTTTTGGATCGGGTATTTCTGTATTATATATCACGATGAGCGCAGAACAATTTGGTACAAATTTACGAGCCACTACAGCCATTTCAATTCCTAATGTAGTTAGGGGCTTTCTTCCATTAATGCTATTATTATTTAAAGCCATCAGAAACTTCACAAATGACAATTACCTTCTTAGTGCCGAGATAGTAGGTGGCATCGTAATGTTAGTAGCCGTTATTTCGGCCTACTACACCAAGGAAAGCTTTGGAAATGACATGAATTTCATTGAAGAATAAACCAAACCAAACTCCTTTGTTGTGTTTTTATGTAGTAGTAGTACGAAAAATGGAGTATACAGGGATTTTAAAGGCATTATAACCGAATTACTATTCAATTTATTTCTATTTTAAAAACCAGAGTATATATTTGTTTCAAATTCATTACTACAATAACAGTATTAAAATTGTGCATTAGATTAATAAACAAAAATTGCACTTGCACCCCACATCGCAAATACATGTTAAGTTGTAGTTAATTTAACATCAAACAATCATTACTTCACTTATAGTATAAACGTATGACAGAGTACATTGGAGAACAATGGAAAACCATTGAATTTAATTTTGAGTACACAAACGAGGCTCGTTTTGAAATATCAAATTATGGCAGGATTCGCTCTTTCCATAAAACCTCAAACGGTAACGTATTAAAAGGGTCTACAATTAATGGCTACAAAATAATAAGACTAAAATTTTTTACTCCAAGAGAAAAAGAAGTTCAAGCACAACTTACCTACTTACAGGAACAAGTACAGAAGCTATCAAAACACTTGACTCAGATGAAAAAGAATGGGGTTAGTAAGGAATCAATTACTGAAACTCAGGCAGTATTGGAAACAGTGAAAGAAAGTTTGAAGAAAAAATTTGCTGCCGATACAAAATCGAGAACTATTAATTGGCATTCATTAATTCACAGACTAGTTGCAGAGCATTTTTTAGTAAAGCCTACTGAGGCACATACAATCGTTGCTCATTTAGACCATGAGAAAAACAATAATAAAGAGTCAAACCTAAAATGGATGACTCCCGAAGAAAACTATCAACACCAACAAACTAGCCCTTACGTAATTAAAGAAAAACAAGAAAAGAGAACTGGTAATAAATCAAAATCTAAAGCAACAAAGCTGACGGTAACAAAAGTTATGTTACTAAAAAAGATGCTCAATCAAGGTAAACCAATGAAAGAGTTAGTGCGCTTTTTTAAAGTAACCGAAACTCAAATCATCAGGATTAAGCGTGGGGAGAATTGGAAAGAAGTTGAACCCGCTCCCTAAGAAAATTCCGTTTGGCTGTTCTTAGCTTTTCAAAAAATGTCCTTGGCGTTGATATGTCTGTTAATTGGGTAGCATGAAATAAACATACCCTTTATGCTCCCTCCTTTTCATAACTTATGGTTAGCTCTTCGTCTTTAACCAATAAAACAGAGTGTATTTACTTCAACTCGCCTACTTAATAAATACTGTCGGATTTGATATGGTTATTTATTAACTTCTTTTCCATTAATCATTCGGGAAACAATACCCCCATAATCACCGCAATCGGCAATGATAACTCCAGTAATATGAAATAACATAAAGCCATACATGCCCCACTGAACCAAGCTATGGACATTTTTAACTAGCTTATGAACAGACTTAAAGATTTCCACATCTTCGAATGCTAATATCAAACCTGTGGTGGCCATTATTAGAAAAAGAAAATAGAAGATGAGATAGGAATATTGAACCATTAAATAATGATTTTTATCTTTAGTTGTTTCTGAATAATCAAGTGCAATTTTAACTCTATGCTTTACTTTTTTATCCTTTGCAATAACAAACTCTGCCACCAAGCGCCACAAGAAAAGAAATGACAAAGCAAAACCAACATATTTGTGCAACATCCACAATTTATCACTGAACTCATGCGCCACATTTTTAGCTTGCTCCGAAGTTATTACACCACCTTTTTCTTTAACTTTTGCTTGCACCATTTCAACATTATCCTTTGTTTTAAAAAATAAAGAGTGAAGAACAACAGTTGCAATAGACACTGCAAAAAAAAGAAAGGCAAGCCAATGCCAAATGCGAATGATGGCTGGCTTAGTTTGTTCAAATAAAACAGATGTAGTGTCCATATAAAAAATAAAATGATAATCTATTAAAATTTATTAGTTCCAAAGCAATATAAAGTGATATACAACCTAAGACATCTAAAACTTTTTCCTACTAATATCAACCAAATTATGATGATTAATTTAATGATATTTTGACCAAACGAATATGATAATTATAGTGCAAAGTCTATTTAAACAAAAGTGCGTCAACTTTTAAAAAAGTTGACGCACTTGATAAATACTTTTTCCAATGATGTCTTATTTAGCTGCTGGTGCTGGAGAAGCAGGTGCTGCCGGCTTTACAGTTTTTACAGTAGCATCTTTTGCTTTTTTATCTTTATCACAAGATTTTTTACCACACTCTTTTTTGCTACCTTTTTTGCAACATGATTTTTCTCCTTCTTGAGCCATCACTACGCTGCTTACTGCTAAGGCTAATGCAGCTAATACCAATACTTTTTTCATATCTAATTATTTAATTTGTTATTTAAAATACACTTCAAAAATAAGGGAGTATTTTAATTATATCACTTACGTATTGTTAAAACAAATGTCAACTGATAAAAACGAGCTTTAAATTTTAGCTCCATGTTGCCAACACTGTAACACCGCCTTTTACTACTTGATTTAGTTCAACATTTATTTTTGTTCCTACAGGCAATAAAAGGTCTACACGACTACCAAATTTAATAAATCCATACTCATCAGTTTGATTCACTTTTTGTCCAACTTTGGTGTAATTACAAATGCGCTTTGCTAAAGCACCTGCGATTTGCTTGTAGAGGATAGTGCCTTTTTCATGCTTAACAGCCACACTCCAACGTTCGTTTTCGGTTGAGCTTTTTGGGTGCCATGCCACAAGATATTTCCCTTTGTGATATTGGTTATAGATTACTTCACCACTAACAGGATTTCTATTTACGTGCACATTTGCAGGACTCATAAATACACTCAATTGTATCCTTTTGTCTTTAAAATATTCTTCATCAACTATTTCCTCTATAACCACCACTTTACCATCAGCAGGGCTAATAATTTGGTTATTATTAATGGTTAATGTTCTACTGGGGATTCTGAAAAATGATATAATAAATAAGAAAAGTGCAAGTGTTACCACAAAAATCGCAACAGCAAACCACGCATGCGTTTCACTTAAAAAAGATAAAGAAAAAACGTTAATGACACCAAAAATTAATGCGGTAATACCAATTGTTCTAAAGCCTTCTCTGTGTACAGTCATGTAAATAATTTAGGCTGCAAATATATAGGGATAAGAAAGCTAAGATATTAGTATTGAAATTTAATCATGAAATTTACGATTAAACCACGAAATACCATTCTTGTAAGATATAATCTTCACGAAATTTCTTTTTATTCATTCCCTCTAGTCAACAAATATGAATTAACTGATTTCAGGAAATGATCAATTATGTTTAAAAATCAGAATTATTTTACCACTGGAAATAATAATATCAGACACTGTTATCAAAAGAACTTAATTTAAGATTAAGTCGGTTACTCCGATAAAAAAAGGGATTACTTGCGCCAAATAGTTTTTCCATAATGCAATCTCATTCTAAACAAAGAAACAAGCCACATGGTATTTTGCAAACCAACATTAAATGGTATATTAATATTTTTAGTGTTTAAAGCATTATTTATCTATTTCATTTTCAATAATATTTTATCAATTTTTAAATTTTATATAACATAATTTTATTAATTAGAAGAGCCATTTATTTAGTGTAAAACAACACCCACTTGAATGCGTAAAAAAAGGTTTAAAACGTGCTTTTAAATACCTATACTACACATAATTTTCAGGTCGAAAAAAAAATAAAGCAACAATAATGTCAACTTTTCGAAAGCATAAAATTTACAGAAGGATTTCCGTTTATAACTATTAGTCTGTCTAATACACTCTTTGTTTTTACTACTTTGCTTGTTTTGTAGTTAATTCACTGTTTATATTGATGTTTAACAAATGTATTTCTCAACACAGTTTTGATTACATAAAAACAAAGCCGATTATAACATTAAGTTTGCCAAAATATCTAAGGGTGCATAAACGTTTTTTGCTTTACAATCATGGCGGATTTTAAGACGCAAATAAATGCGTCTTATAAATGCGCCTTAAAAGCTAAAACTTTCATTTACTCATATCAATTAATTCACATGTATTCTAATACCACATCGGACGAATTTTATATGCAACGTTGTTTGCAATTGGCACAATTGGGGGCTGGCAACGTTTCACCTAACCCAATGGTGGGCAGTGTGTTGGTTCATAATCAACATATAATTGGGGAAGGCTATCACGAACAATATGGCAAACACCACGCAGAAGTAAACTGCATTAACAGTGTCTCGGATATTAACAAACACCTCATTAGCCAATCTACAATGTATGTTAGCCTTGAGCCTTGCGCTCACTTTGGGAAAACCCCTCCTTGTGCCGATTTAATTATTAAGCATAAAATCCCTAAAGTGGTGGTAGGTTGCCGGGATCCATTTAAGGAAGTTAATGGCAAAGGATTAGAGAAGTTGATAAATGAAGGAATTGAAGTTACTGTAGGCATATTACAAAAAGAATGCAAACATATTAATAAGCGTTTTTTCACATTCCATACCATGCAACGCCCATACATCATTTTAAAATGGGCTGAAACTGCGAATCATTTTATAGGAAGTAATACAAATGAACGTTTATTAATAAGCGGGGCATCAACCAACAGGTTGGTGCATAAATGGCGTAGGGAGGAAGAGAGTATTTTAGTAGGTACTAACACGGCAAGCCTTGACAATCCTTCTTTAAATAACAGATATTGGAATGAAAAGCAACCAATAAGAATGGTGATAGATAACCAATTAAAACTTTCTATTAACCTAAAATTATTCAATAAGCGTCAGGAAACAATTGTTTTCAATCAAATCTTGAATAAAGAAGAAGAAAACTTAAAATATTATCAATTAGATAGAAATGAAGAATTACTCCCCCAATTGATGCGTGCTTGTTATGAACTAAACATTCAGAGCATACTTGTAGAAGGAGGTCGAAAAACCCTACAATTATTTATCGATAGTAATTTATGGGATGAAGCACGTGTAATTACAAACACTAACCTCACTATTGCTGATGGCATCTCCTCTCCTACTTTAATAAATGCTAAAATTGTTGATAGCACTTTGTTGGGAGAAGATAGGATTATTAAATATGAAAAAATAAACATTTGATAATCAACAATTCAATTTTGTGAGAATTGGATGTTATATTTTAAAATAGAGGTAATGTGCTACGTCATATTTGTTCAATAATAACGTAGAACATTACCGTTACCTACATTTAACTATCAATTGTTAAATATCAACTAATCAATTATTTCATTATCCGTTTACTTTGCAGCAATTATGACAATTAGGCTAACGGGGAGTTATTGCAGGTTTTTATCCATCACATTTATAATGATGCTGGTTCATTTGGCAGCCCATTCTCAATTTAGTGACATATCTTCCAGACTAAATAGTGCTTCACAGTCAAGCTCTAGTAGTTCTTCTGGTCAATCATCAAACAATAAAGACTCTTTGCAACATCGAGACCGATTTGCTGATTCGATAACTATCTTTTATAAATATTACGATTCCACTAGAACAAGGACAATTGATTCTTCGATCAATGATTTCAACAAACGTTTTTCTGTCCCATACACAAATGATAATTTGGGTAATCTAGGTACGGCTACTAGATCATTGTTGTTTAATCCAATCTTAAAATCGGGTTGGGATGCTGGCTTTCATCAATATGATATTTACAATTACACAATTGAGAATACCAGATTCTTTCAAACAACAAGACCCTATTCTGAATTGGGCTATTTACTTGGAAGCAAAAATGAACAAACTATCGATGTTCTACATACACAAAATAGGAAATCGAACTTCAACTTCTCTCTTGAATATAGGTTTATCAATTCTCCTGGCACATTCCGAACACAAAACAGTAGCCATAATAACTTAAGATTTACAACCCATTATCAATCGCGTAATAAGCGCTACGAATCATACCTAATATACCTTTCAAACAAAAATGCAAGCTCCGAAAATGGTGGCCTAGTTAGTAACGTATCATTAGATACACTAGGGGGAGCATTGAATAATCCATATCAATTGGCTACACGCTTAGGCAGCCCTACTGCATATAGTCCTAACCCATTTAATACCACAGTTAATACTGGTAACATTTATAAAGAATCAAAAATATTGTTTCGTCATCAATACGATTTAGGCATAAAAGATTCGATTGTTACAGATTCCACTACAATTCACTTATTTCATCCGAGGTTTAGAATTCAGCACACGCTTCAATTAGCTAGCAATGAATATAGGTTTGTTGATAATGATGGTGACAGCACAAAATATGCTACATACTACAATTATCATTTTGCGAAGGACACAATTTCACAGGATACCATTTCTTTTAAAGATCATTGGACGCATGTAAGCAATGAGTTGAGTTTTATTTCTTTCCCAGATAAAAACAACCAAAGCCAATATCTTAAAATCGGTACAATCATTCAAAACCTGAAACAAACTATCAACGACAAAACCTCTAATAGTTTTTATAATTTTTCTGTTATTGGAGAATATCGAAATAGAACCAGAAACAAATTGTGGGATGTGATTGCTAATGGACAACTATATCTTAACGGGCTAAACGCTGGAGACTTTCAGACATACGTAAGCTTAAAAAGAAAGCTGAGTAACAGTTTGGGAAGTTTGCAAATAGGCTTTCAAAATGTGAACAGATCACCTTCCTTTCTGCTAAATGCCCCAACAGCATTTCCAATGCAAGCACATGGTTCATTTGCCAAGGAGAACATAACGCATTTATTTGCTTTTTATGATAATGAAAAAGTAGGATTTAAGCTTAGTGGTGACTATTATTTACTCAATAACTACACCTATGATGATAACTTTTTCCATGCTGTTCAATATGCGTCTTTGTTCAATGTTTTGCATATAAATGGAGAGAAAGTCTTCAGACTACATAATCATATCAATTACTACTTAGAGATTCATCTGCAACAGGCTACAGGCAATGCGCCAATTAGTGTGCCTCAGTTTTTAACTCGCCAACGGATTGCATTTGAAGGCAACTTTTATACAAATCTATTTTTATCTACTGGTTTAGAGGTTCGTTATGTAAGTGATTATAAAGCACCAAACTATTCCCCTTTTATTGGCCAATTTTTCTATCAGGACAATACCACTCTTAGTAATAGACCAGATATAAATTTCTTTTTTCACTTTAGGATTAAGAGTTTCAAGGCATTTTTCCGTTTAGAGAACTTAAATACAGTTAATCCATCTGATGGTTTTTCATTTAGTCATTATAATTACAAATTGTCAAACTATGCCAATACTGGGTTATTTACAAGGTTTGGTATTTGGTGGAACTTTATCAACTAAGGGAAATGGCAAAGTCTACAAAAAATTTAGTTTTCATGTTCTATAGAAGATATTGACACACAAATGCTACAGATAGGCACTTAACCACTTGATTCCAAGAGTATACGTTAATCATAAACAACATTGATTCTTGGTCTAAGTATAATAACTTTTGACTCATAACTCACAACCTTTGATTTTCGACTTTTAACTTACAATTCACAACTAAATAATTATGCACAAAGGATACATAAAAACAGCCGCATTTTTAGGTGCTTTATCAGTAATGTTAGGGGCTTTTGCAGCACATGGATTAAAAAGCATTGCGCCAGAACATATTGTAGCATCATTTGAAACTGGTACTCGTTATCAGTTTTATCATGTTTTTGCATTATCGCTTTCTGCTATCTTGTTTAAAACTTATCCCAATAAACTCATCTTGGCATCAGGAATATTTTTCATTTTGGGTATCATATTTTTTAGTGGATCCCTCTACATTTATACCTACAAACAAATTTATTCAATAACTTCTATTAATTGGATTGTTTTTCTAACACCTGTTGGGGGACTACTCTTTATTGCAGGTTGGCTATGTTTGTCGTTAGGCATTAAAGGGGAAGGGACAGATGCAAAACAAGGTTAATAATGGGAATAAAATTTAGAAGTTCAGTTAATGAATTTACAAAGGGTGAATAACTGTTACACGTCTTCTATATCATATCCTTTATTTTTGCCCGATGGAATTTAATTTAAGCCAGTTGGGATTATTGTTCTTTGTTGTTTTCTGTGCAGTGGCTGGCATACAAGTGTTGTATTATCTTATTTTGTTCAGACGTTTGGCTGTTTACAAAGCTGCCTCCGTCGATACAAATAATAACAAGCCTATTTCGGTTATTATTTGTGCACGAGACGAAGCTGATAACTTAGTGAAAAACATGCCAGGTGTATTGGTTCAGGAATATCCACTAAAGCATGAAATTATTTTAGTGAACGACAATTCCACAGATCATACCAAATATGTAGTGGAAGAATTTCAAAAAGCTTTTGATACCTTACAACACCTTGAGCTAAAGCAAGAAGCCAAAATGATAATTGGGAAGAAATTTCCGTTAAGTATGGGTATTAAAACTGCAAAATACGATACGCTACTTTTGACGGATGCCGATTGTGTTCCTGCAAGCGAAAACTGGGTGAAGCATTTTCAGAACGCTTACTTGCCAGGCATTGAGATTGTGTTGGGATATGGAGCTTTTCATAAAAAACCAGGCTTGCTTAACAAGCTCATTCGTTTCGAAACTTTTCATTCAGCTTTGCAATACCTTTCTTATGCTCTTGCAGGTATTCCATACATGGGGGTAGGAAGGAATTTGAGTTACAAAAGGGATTTATTTATGAAAAACAAAGGTTTTTCATCTATAAATATGATTCCAAGTGGAGATGATGATTTGTTTATTAACAAGGTGGCAACCCTCAGAAACACTGCTATTGTAATTCACCCGGAAGCACATACATTAACACGCCCCAAAAATACTTTTAATGAATGGATGCGCCAGAAGTATAGACATTACACAACTACTAAATACTATCAACCAAAGCATAAGTTTTGGCTAGGGCTTTATTCAGTAAGTTTTGGGATGCTTTTCCCTTTTTGCATTGCGTCTGCCCTATTTTTTAATTGGTGGATTGCATTATCAGTTCTTGGTTTTCGTTGGTTAATTCAAGGCATTATTTTCTATAAAAGCATGAAGAAATTGAATGAATTAGATTTATTTCCATTTTTTATTCTCTTTGATTTGTGGATGTTTATTTATTACGTAATCACCTTCCCCTCTCTTTGGAAAAAACCCAAACAAAGCTGGGACTAAACATTTATCATTAACATGACTATTCTAGATAAATATTTTGCGGATTTTACACCTACTCAGATTGAACAATTTGGGTTATTGAAGGATTTATATACCGAATGGAATGAGAAAATTAATGTAATCTCTCGCAAGGATATTGAACACATTTACACCCACCATGTGCTCCATTCACTAAGTATTGCTGCGGTTGCTGAATTTAATTCAGGAATGGAGATTATTGATATTGGTTGTGGTGGAGGCTTTCCTGGTGTGCCACTGGCAATATTTTATCCTGATGTTCAATTTCATTTGGTTGATAGCATAGGAAAAAAACTAAAAGTAGTGGAAGCTGTTGCTGCAGCAGCAGGCATCAAAAACATTACCACCCAACATACTCGTGCTGAAGAAATTAAAGGGCGTAAATTTCATTTTGCAGTAAGCCGTGCGGTTGCTCCTTTAAAAGAATTATGGCATTGGTCTGCTCCTTTATTAAGAAAAGGAAATGCCGCATTACTAGATAATGGTTTGATATGTCTTAAAGGAGGAGACCTGCATCAAGAGATTTTTGAGAGTAATGTTAAACCTAGAATGATTAAAATTTATGACATATTTCCAGAAGAATATTTTCAAGAAAAGTTTATCATTCATGTACCTAAATAATAGATGATATTTTTTTTATTGGGCAGTTGTAATTAATAAGTTACAACCAAAGCACTATTTTATGCAAGTTGCCATCTTTAATTTATATGCGTCATCAATATTTTAACGTAATTCAATTTCAACTAATTCTACTTTGACAGTTTAAAATAATCGTTATCCATCAGGAGTTCTACCCCTAAATTTATGTGTAAAAGTGTTAAACTTTTAAGCGCCCTTCCAACTCTCAAAAAGTTCTAAACTTTCTAGAAGTTTATCCCAAACACGCAGAATATCAAAATGAGTACATTCTTTTGTCCTCTTTCTTCCAATTATTCAACTGAGTCACGCTTAAATTCACTTGAGTCAGTCCACGACTCACCTGAGTCAGCCAAAGATTCACCTGAGTGAGTCTACGACTCACTTGAGTCAGACAAGGACTCAGTTGAGTCGTGGACTGACTCAGGTGAGTAAATGACGTTTTCTGTTGCTAAAATTGCTAAATTAAATGATGTAATCATTGATAGCAAAGGGTTTTAAGGAGTTTATAGATTATACTCAACAGAATTTGGTTTGCGAAATAAGAGAAGCTTCATTCAATTGAAATCAAGGCAATTAATCATTCCTTTCGGCAAAAGCAATTTTCTGAAGTGTGACCAACCTCAATATTTTATTCTTACAATACATGGGTTTACTTTTTGGCCTAAAGTTTTTGATAAAAAACGAATGCTTAACTTCAAAATGTTACACACACAAAATGAAATCTAAAGTGTCAAAGTAGAACTAACTATTTACTAGAAATTGAAATCCTTTTTTTGAATTCCCCAAAAATATCGAAACCCTTACAGGATTATATTTTCTCCCACATGAGTATTACACTTAAATGATACTTAACATTTAATTTACCTATTTCTTGAATGAGAACGATTGCAATTACAAAGAATGCAAATTGGGTAGTTTTTCATATAATTATTATTTTTCTAATGCACATTTAATACTTAGATGTTTATATGTTTGCGAGATAAATGGTGTATTTAAAGCAACAAATTGAAGGATATGTCGATTATTTTTCGATACACTCCTACAATTTTATGTTGTTGTACTAAATAAAAAGATATGTAACAGTATATCTTCCCTTTGGTGAAATACTAATGCACTATTTTCTTGTCAAGAGATACACTACATTTTTTTATTGACGCAAATTATTCTTACTCAAATTAAATAAAATAAGATGGACTTAAATGGAAAAGTAATAGTTGTAACAGGCGGAACTGGCGTGTTAGGCTACAGTTTTAATAAGGCAATTAGTAAAGCCGGTGGAATTGTCTGCATTTTAGGCAGAAACAAAGAATTGGCAGAAGCTCGTGCAGCAGAAATTATTGTCGAAGGTGGTCAAGCAATTGGGTTGTCTGTTGATGTATTAAACGAGGCTGATTTGCAAAAAGCCAATGACATAATAGTTGAAAAGTTTGGTAAGATTGATGGCTTGGTTAATGCCGCTGGTGGCAACCAACCTAAAGCTGTTATTCAACCAGAGGAAGATTTATTTCATCTAGATATGGAGGCCTTAGATAAAGTCATGAAACTAAATTTGTTTGGATCATTATTACCTACTCAAATCTTTGGAAGAACCATGTTAGCCACTTCCGAGGCGGCTAGTATTGTAAACATATCTTCTGTATCAGCCTATTCTGTCATCACTAAAGTTTTAGGCTATAGTTTGGCGAAGTCAGCAATTGAAATTTACACTAAATGGTTTGCCGTAGAATTGGGCAAGCGTTATGGTAGCAAAGTGCGTATGAATGCAATTATGCCTGGTTTCTTTTTAACAGAACAAAACAGAACGTTACTTACAAACGAAGATGGTAGCTTAACAGACAGAGGGCAAAAGGTGGTTAATAAAACACCTATGCAAAGATTTGGGAAACCCGAAGAATTATGTACTGCGTTGGTGTATCTGTTAAGTAATGATTCTTCATTCGTAATGGGTAGCACGATAGGAATAGATGGCGGATTCACTACTTTCAGTGGTGTTTAGTGTATTTACTTTTTCTTTATTAAATGCAAAAGCGATTTAAAATGATAATAATAAAGGCGTTCTTATCCGAAACGCCTTTTTTAGTATCATTATTTAACAGAAATATGCAATAAGTATTTCGAGTGGACTACAGTACTTATATGCTAGAAAAATATTTCAAATTCGGAGAAGATAGATTATCTAGAAAGTCAAATAGAGCAAAAGGTTGCAGCCATCATTTCAAAGAAAGTGGGTAGTCACAAACCTTGTTAATATGGATGAGGAAAAAAATATAAAAAGTGTTGTATGGTATAAATCTTTTGTTACTCTTATAGAAATCTTTTACAAAACAAAATCACTAAGATTTCCCATAGAACACAAGGATTATTGTTGCTTTATTGTGTAGAATTTGTCATAAAGATTTGAAACAATATAATTCTGAAATGGTAAAGCTCTTGATATTTAACATGTTTCGTTTTCGGCGAAAGGTGAAGATGTTAATAACTTATAAGTTAATTACTAAAACTAATGAAAAAGTTAACAAATAGGGTTTTATTGTCAATTTGCAAAATTTTACTTTTTATAATTAAAGTTCAACCCTTACCTTCGCCGACCTATTCATTTTAGGGTAGGTGGGTTATTTCAGTATAACCTTGATTCAATTCAGCAAAATTGCAAATTTAGATATGGCTATCAAAAGAGACAATCGTCCCAAATCAAATTTCTCACAAATCACCATTAGTCTGGCATCCCCCGACAGCATCTTAGAAAGAAGCTTCGGTGAGGTATTAAAGCCAGAAACCATCAACTACAGAACTTACAAGCCTGAACGTGATGGATTGTTTTGTGAAAGAATTTTCGGTCCAGTAAAAGACTATGAGTGTGCGTGCGGTAAGTATAAGCGTATCCGATACAAGGGTATTGTTTGTGATCGTTGCGGCGTAGAAGTAACTGAAAAGAAAGTTCGTCGTGAAAGATTAGGACACATCAAATTAGTGGTTCCTGTTGTTCACATTTGGTATTTCAAGAGTCTTCCAAATAAAATTGGTTACTTATTGGGCATGAGTTCTAAGAAATTAGAAAGTATTGTTTACTATGAAAGATATGTAGTAATTCAAGGTGGCATCAAAGAAAACTTAGCTCCTGGTGATTTGTTAGCAGAAGAAGAGTACCTAGATTTATTAGATACTTTACCAAAGGATAACCAATTCTTATCTGATGATGATCCTCAAAAGTTCATCGCCAAAATGGGAGCTGAAGCTGTTCAAGGTTTGTTGGAAAGGTTAGATTTGGATGAATTGAGCTTCTCTTTACGTAACGCTGCTGCAAACGAAACTTCACAACAACGTAAAGCAGATGCCTTAAAACGCTTAAGCGTTGTGGAAGGTTTCCGCGAAAGTGCTGACCGTATCACCAACCGCCCTGAGTGGATGGTAATGCAATATGTACCAGTTATTCCTCCAGAATTGCGTCCATTAGTTCCTTTGGATGGTGGTCGTTTTGCATCTTCCGATTTGAATGATTTATACCGTCGTGTTATCATTCGTAACAATCGTTTAAAAAGGTTATTAGAGATCAAAGCTCCCGAAGTTATCCTACGTAACGAAAAGCGTATGCTTCAAGAAGCTATTGATAGTTTATTTGATAACTCTCGTAAATCTAATGCGGTTAAGGCTGAAGGTGGTCGTGCATTGAAATCTTTGAGTGATGTGCTTAAAGGTAAGCAAGGTCGTTTCCGTCAGAACTTGTTGGGTAAACGTGTGGATTACTCTGGTCGTTCTGTTATTGTAGTGGGACCTGAATTGAAAATGCACGAGTGTGGGCTACCTAAGGATATGGCTGCTGAGCTTTTCAAACCATTTGTTATAAGAAAACTAATAGAAAGAGGTATTGTAAAAACAGTTAAGTCTGCTAAGAAATTGGTTGACAAAAAAGAAGCTGTTATTTGGGATATTCTTGAAAACATATTAAAAGGTCACCCAATCTTACTGAATCGTGCCCCTACGTTGCACCGTTTGTCTATTCAATCTTTCCAACCAAAGTTAGTGGAAGGTAAGGCGATACAATTGCACCCATTGGTAACAGCATCATTCAATGCGGATTTCGATGGTGACCAAATGGCGGTACACGTTCCTTTGAGCAGTGCTTCTATATTAGAAGCTCAATTATTAATGTTGTCGTCTCACAATATTCTTAACCCTCAAAATGGTACGCCAATCACCCTTCCTTCTCAGGACATGGTTTTGGGCTTGTACTATATTACTAAAGGACAAGTTACTACCCCCGAACATACTATTAAGGGGCAAGGAATGAGTTTCTACAGCATTGATGAAGTTTTGATAGCTTATAATGAAGGTGCTATCGACTTGCACGCTAATATTAAGCTTAGAACTAAGGTTCGTGAAAAAGGTGAATTAGTCAAGAAAATAATTGACACTACAGTAGGTCGTGTATTGTTCAATCAATTTGTTCCTGCAGAAGTAGGTTATGTAAACCAATTATTGACTAAGAAGAGCTTGAGGGAAATTATTGGTAACATTATCAAGATTACTAACGTTCCAACAACGGCTAAATTCTTGGATGAAATCAAAACATTAGGATTCCGTATGGCCTTCCGTGGTGGTTTGAGTTTCAGTGTAAATGACTTAATCGTTCCTGAAATTAAACAAGAATTACTTGAAAATGCAAAAGGTGAAGTAGAAGAAGTTTGGGATAGCTACAACATGGGGCTTATCACTAACAATGAAAGATACAATCAGGTAATTGATATATGGGGTCGGGTAGATATGAGAATCACTGAGGCACTTATTCATGAAATGGCTACCGATAAACAAGGCTTCAATTCAGTGTTTATGATGCTGGATAGTGGTGCTCGTGGTAGTAAAACTCAGGTTAAGCAGTTGGTGGGTATTCGTGGATTGATGGCTAAACCACGTAAAAGTGGTAGTAGTGGAAGTGAGGTAATTGAAAATCCAATTCTTTCAAACTTTAAAGGTGGATTGAACGTATTGGATTACTTTATCTCTACCCATGGTGCTAGAAAAGGGTTGGCGGATACGGCATTGAAAACGGCTGATGCAGGTTATCTAACTCGTCGTTTGGTTGACGTTGCACAAGATGTTGTAATTGCAGAAGATGATTGTGGTACACTACGTGGTATTGCTATCACAGCACTAAAAGATAACGAAGACATTATTGAAAATATTTCAGATAGAATTGAAGGACGTACCTCATTACATGATGTTTTAGATCCTTTATCTGGTGAAATTATTTGCTATGCTGGTGTTGAAATTTCTCATGATACAGCTGTAGCTATTGAAGACGCTGGCATTGAAAGTGTCGAAATACGTTCGGTATTAACTTGTGAAGCCAAAAGAGGTGTTTGTGTTAAGTGTTATGGTAAAAACTTGGCAACGGGTTATTTAGCTCAACGTGGTGATGCGGTTGGTATCATTGCTGCGCAGTCAATTGGTGAACCAGGTACACAGCTTACACTACGTACCTTCCACGTGGGTGGGGTTGCAGGTAGTGCTAACATCGAAAGTTCATTGAATGCTAAATTTGATGGTACTGTTCAATTTGATGGTTTACGTACTGTAACTGCTGTTAATAATGAAGGTAATAAAGTTCAAGTTGTTATTGGTAGAACAGGTGAAGTTAGAATAATGGACGTTAAAAACGACCGTTTACTTATCACCAATAACGTTCCTTATGGTTCTACACTTCAAGTAAAGGATGGAGCTAAAATTACAAAGGGAGATGTGATTTGTACATGGGATCCATTCAACAATGTAATTGTTGCAGAACAAGCAGGTACAATTCGTTTTGATGCAGTATTGGATGGTGTTACTTTCCGTGAAGAAAGTGATGAACAAACAGGTCACCGTGAAAAAGTGGTTATTGAAACAAAAGATAAAACAAAGATTCCTACCATTATTGTAGATGGTAAAGATTCTAAGCATTACAACTTACCTGTTGGTAGCCACATTGCTATCGAGGAAGGTGAAGAGGTTAAAGCTGGTCAAATTTTGGTTAAAATACCACGTGTTCTTGGCAAGCTTCGTGATATTACGGGTGGTCTTCCACGTGTAACTGAATTGTTTGAAGCAAGAAACCCAGGTAACCCTGCTACTGTTTGCGAAATTGATGGAGTTGCTACATTTGGTAATATTAAACGTGGTAATCGTGAAATTTCTGTGGAAAGTAAGGATGGTGTAACTAAGAAGTACCTAGTTCCATTGTCTCGTCAGATTCTTGTTCAAGATGCGGATTTCGTTAAAGCGGGTGCACCTTTGTCTGATGGTCAAATAGCTCCTGCCGACATCTTGAATATTCGTGGACCATTTGCTGTGCAAGAATATGTAGTTAATGAAATTCAGGAAGTTTATCGTTTACAAGGTGTGAAGATTAATGATAAGCACGTTGAAGTAATCGTTCGTCAAATGATGAAGAAAGTTGAAATCGTGGATGCTGGTGATACCAAATTCTTAGAAGAAGACTTAGAAGATAAATTTGATTTTATCGATGAAAATGATCGAATATTTGATAAGAAAGTTGTAACAGAACCTGGAGAAAGCACCAAGTACAGGGCTGGTCAGATTGTTACTGTTCGTGAACTAAGAGAAGAAAACTCAATTCTACGTAGGTCTGATAAAAAGTTAGTTGAAGTACGTGATGCACGCCCTGCAACGGCTCAGCCAGTTTTATTAGGTATCACTAAGGCTTCATTGGGTGTTCAGAGTTGGATTTCTGCTGCTTCATTCCAAGAAACAACAAAAGTATTAAGTACAGCAGCAATTCAAGGTAAGGCTGATTACATGCTAGGATTAAAAGAGAATGTAATTACAGGTCACCTTATTCCTGCTGGTACTGGTATGCGTGAATTTGATAATATCATCGTAGGAAGTAAGGAAGAATATGAATTACTCGCTTCTACAAGAGAGATTTTAGCCTTCGATGAGAATGAATAATTAATAGATAAATTATAAAAGTAAAAAATGCTGTTTCATTAGTTTGAAACAGCATTTTTTGTTTTATCTAGATTTCTAAATCTATGGCTCAATTTTATACAGCCAATTTTAACCAGACATACATACCACTCAGCTTTTTCTAGTGTTTATTTCTCCAAATTAACAGACCCCGAAGCAAAATTGGTATACCAATTTTCAGAAACGGTACACCATTTCCCATTTTTGGTATACCATTTTTCTTTAGTGGTATACCATTTTCTAAAAAGGGTATACCATTTCTCCAAATTAATAGACCCCGAAGCTAAAATGGTATACCAATTCTCAAAAATGGTATACCATTTTCCATTTATGGTACGCTGTTTTTCAAGAAAAATGGCTCAAAAAAGGTATTTATTCAATAAATTTTCATGTTTTTTTGAATGTTAAGAAAAAAAGTGCAATCAAAAACATGTCTATTAATGATGCAATAATTGATTTTGATTATATACAAACTGTAATATTTGTATTTAAGCTATTTATATTATATAAAAATTAATTTTCATTCGTTTTGGCGTTTTTCCTGAAAATTTATTAAACATATTACATAACATTAAGTTAACATTGGCCAAATACTTTCGCACTTCATCAAACAAAAAATAATAAATGAAGAAGAATTTTATTCTTGTATTGCAAATTCTAATTGCAGTATTCATTTCAGTTTCAAGTTTTGCACAAGAAACGACGGCAACGTTGAATGGCCGCGTGAAAGACGACAAAGGCACATTATTAGGAGGTGCCACCATTACATTTAAGCACGAGCCAACGGGTGCAGTTTTTACTACTCAAACTAATAACAAGGGTATATTCTATGCCCCAAACTTAAAACCAGGTGGGCCTTACACCATAAAAGTATCTTATGTAGGCTTTAAAGAACAAGTGTTTAATGATGTAAACCTTGCTTTGGGAAGTAACCCAGAGTTTACTACTTCACTTAAATCTTCTGGTGCTGCCGAACTTAAGGAAGTAGTGGTTACAGGCAGTGGAAAGAGAAATATTGGTGGTGGAACAACAATTGGCATCAAACAATTGAA
Organism: Chitinophagaceae bacterium; assembly: GCA_947447825.1. Taxonomy (GTDB): domain Bacteria; phylum Bacteroidota; class Bacteroidia; order Chitinophagales; family Chitinophagaceae; genus Parasediminibacterium. The sequence continues at coordinate 42,466 of CANFLL010000014.1, forward strand.
CACGCTTCCTACTATTGGTAGAAGCTTGAGCGATTATACTCGTTTAACACCTCAATCAAACAATAACTCTTATGCTGGTAGCAACTTCCGTTACAATAACGTAACTGTGGATGGTGCTATAAACAATGATGCTTTTGGTTTTAGTAATTCTGCAGGTGGTACAAGTGGTGGTGGACAAGCTGGTACTGCTGGTGCGGGTACCCGTACCGTTCCTTATAGTATTGATGTTATTCAGGAAGTTCAGGTTCAGTTGGCTCCTTATGATGTTAAAATAGGAAACTTTACGGGTGGTAGCGTAAATGCTATTACTAAGAGTGGTGGAAACGATTTTCATGGTTCGGTTTATGGATATGGAAGAACGGCTGCTTTGGTAGGAAAAAGTGTAGATGGATTGAAGAAATCTATCGGTTCAGACTTTCATGAATATCAAACAGGTGCTACAATCAGTGGGCCAATCCTTAGAAATAAGGCTTTCTTTATATTTAATTATGAGCACACGGACAGACAAGAACCAAGCACAAACAACATAGGCGATCCTGGTGCTGCTGCTACATTATCGGAAGTTACTTCTATTGCAAATCAATTAAAAAATAAATACGGTTATGATGCAGGTGATTATCTTGGTTCATACAAAATATTTACAAAGAGTGATAAGGTATTCGGCCGTTTAGATTTTAATTTGAATTCGAAGAATAGTTTGATGTTGCGCCTTATCTATACCAATGGACAAGGAAACAACTTAGAAAGATCATCTTCAAACTTTCAGTTTGGATCGAACGATTTTACTCAGTTTACAAAGAATACCAACTTAGTGGCTGAGTTGAAAAGTAAATTTAGTGCTGATGTAAATAACCAACTTACTTTAAGCTATGTTCATGTTCATGAATACAGAACTTTCCCTGGCACAATTGCACCTTATGTAGATATAGATAATGGTCGTATTACTTTAGGTACTTGGAGAGAGGCTTCTGTTTATAACCTAAAACAAAGTACTATCGAATTTACAGACAACTTAACCTTTACAAAGGGAATTAATAAGTTTACAGTTGGTACACATAATGAGTTTTATGACCTTACTTATGGTTTCATCAACTCTTATAATGGACGTTGGGAGTACAACAGAGGCGTTAATAGTTTCTTGGCTGACAACCCAAGCCGTATTCGTGGAGCGTTTTCTACTAACAGCAAATACGCTGACATAGATGCTATCCGTAACGATCCTCCAAATCCATTCACTGTAGCCCTTACAAGTGCTTATGGTCAAGACGAAATATCGGTTACTAAAAATTTTAAAGTAACACTAGGTTTACGTTTAGATTATTCTTTTGTAGGTTCTCAACCTTATAAGGATAGTTTGCTTAATAGCACAAATACAAATGCTACAACAGGTGCTCCTGCTTACGTTTCACCAAACCCTACTTATTCCAATACACCTTTTAGTCAGTTAACTGGTCAATTGCCTTCTCGCATTACTGTTTCTCCACGTATTGGTTTTAACTACGATGTTAATGGTAATGGTAGTTTTGTACTTCGTGGTGGTACTGGAATCTTTACTGGTCGTGTACCGTTTGCTTGGTATGGCTATGCTTATACTTTAAATGGTGGTACGTACAAGAATATTGACTGGAATTCGATTCCATCAACTACCACTGTTCCTTTAGCTATTGATCCAAAGACACTTCAAACCACAGTTACTACTGCAGTGGGGAATACTTCTAAATCGAATACGCGTGAAATTGATGTTTTTGATAATAATTTCAAATTGCCTACTGTTTGGAGAAGCAGTGTTGCAGCAGATTTTAAATTTGGAAATGGATATAAATTAACGCTTGATGTGTTATATACTAAAACAATTCATGACGTAAAGTATGAGCAAATTAACTTGAAAGATTCGGTTGCTTATTATTCTACTGGGCCTACTCAGATACCAGTTTATGTAGGTGGTAAATACAATAATGCATATTCTAATGTTTATTACTTAACAAACACTAGTGAAGGATACCGTTATAACTTAACTGCTCAGATGTCTAAGACAACTAATAATATAGCGGTTGGTAAACACATTTTAAATACTAACTGTAGCCTTGGTTACACTTACGGAGAAAGTAAGGACATTACAAATGGTATTCGTAACTCTTGGGAAAGTAGCTACAATGTAAACCCTTCTAACACGCCTAGTAATTCTCCTTTAGCAGCTTCAAACTTCGATTTACGTCATCGTGTTGTAGCGACTGCAGCTGGAACTGTAATCTGGAATCAGATGAACGCTACTACATTGTCCTTCTTCTATGCAGGAACTTCAGGTAGTCCCTACAGCTTAATTTATCAATCTGCTTCATTAGGTAATGGTTCAAATGCACCTTTGCCATACATTCCAAAAGATCAATCTGATATTAAATTAGCAGATAATGGAACTTATACGAAAGAACAACAATGGGCTGATTTAGATGCTTTCATTAAATCTGATGATTATTTAAAAACACGTCGTGGTCAATACGCTGAAAGAAATGGTTTGCGTACACCTTGGAATCATGATTTAGATATGAAGATTATGCACGAATTTAAGTTGAGCAAATCTGATAAGAGCAAGGCTTTACAAATTAGTTTCGACGTGATTAATGTTTTGAATTTGCTGAATAGTGATTGGGGACATGTTACTTTCGTTACCAACCTAAACAACTATACTGTTAATTTCTTGAAGTTTGTAAAAGATGCAAGCGGCAAGGGTGTTGGTGCACCAGCAACTGGATACACGCCTACTTTCAACTTTGTTAAGCCCAATGGTTTAAACAATCATTACTTTACTGTAGATCCTATCAACTCTCGTTGGCAAGGACAGGTTGGTGTGAAGTTTATTTTCTAATTAATATACAAACAAACACAATATGCGGCTTCCTTTTGGGAAGCCGTTTTTGTTTCTGGTTTATAGGATCTAAACCAATTACTTTGAAAATTCGATTTCGTTTCAGTAGCTGATGGAAATAGATTCATTAGCCCAAATGCTTCATTGCCTCTCGCTTGCTTAATGAATGTAGTGGATGATTAGCCAAAAAATCTATCACCCAATCACGGTCTACTTTGGCATATTCTCTCAATGCCCACCCAATAGCTTTTCTAACAAAAAACTCTTTACTGTCGGCTACTCTCAAAATGTGTTTAGCCAAAAGTGTTTTATCGGTTTTCTTTTTATATGCTTTCTGAAAGATGATACTACTTCGCTGAAGCCAAAAATTATCACTGTTGTTCCAGGTAGTTGTAAGTTTAACTTCATTGGGAAATAATTGAAAATATTTTCCTACACAGGCTATGTTCAGGTTATCTACCGAATCCCACCAGCTTTGATTTTTTAAGCAATATTCAATCAATTCAATAGTTTCTCTATTCCAAAGTTTATGATAATAGGCTAATACATCAATTCCTGCATGATGATATTCTCTTTCTTCCTTCTGCCATAGAATTTTAACAACCTCTGAAATCTTATTAATGTCCATTAATGGATACAGTTTAATAACATCCTTGGTTATTTCCCTTCTTTCGGCTGTTACTAAGCCAATAAAAGGGAAATGATGCTTCATGTATGCCTTGTTTTTTTCTGCTCGGTCATGATTAGCTTTAGCTTCAAAAAAAGCTTTCAAGGTTTCAACCAACAGTAACTCATTATCTGCCATATTGAATAATTTTTTGTAACTATTCAGGGGATATTTAACCACAAAGGGCACTAATGCTTTCACCAAGGACACAAGGATTGTGTTGTATTATTTCTTCAGAACTACCATTGGGAGACTCTAAACCTTAGTGTATTTAGTTTTTTCCTAGTGTATTTCGTGGTAAATAACCGCTGAAGAGTTACAATTTTTTTTGGAAATAAATTTCTTCCAGATTGATAATACGTTCAACTTATTAACAACAACTTATCATAGATTTCTTAAATATTCTTGCAGCAACATCGTTGCAGCCACTTGGTCAATATTGCCTTTCACTTGTCTATCTTTCTTTTTCATACCCATTTCCACCATAGCAAGTGATGCTAATTTTGAAGAATATCTTTCATCAATAGTTTTTATGGGGATGGTAGGAAAGTTTTTTTCTAATTGTTTAATGGCTGCCAAAACAAGCGGAGTGCCATGTGTGGGGGTATCGTCCAGATTGAGAGGCATTCCTATCAATATTAGTTCAACAGATTCTTTAGCAATGTATTGTTTCAAAAAGGAAATTAAATCTTTACTTTCAATAGTGGTCAAAGCTGTCGCAATAATCTTTAACGGATCTGTCACTGCAATCCCAGTTCTTTTTCCACCATAATCAATGCATAATATTCTCATAAATAACACTTATTTTTTAATTTAAATTTAGCAGTTTAAACATTGTTAGGTACCGTAATAATTTTACAAGAATATATAAAATCAATAAAAAACTAATCTTTACGATACTATCGTGACCGCATTTTCTTCTAAAGGAGGCAGATTAATAAATTTTAAAATTATGCTTGCTGTTAGTATTACATCTCTTTCGCAATAGTCTGCTATGCGTCGTAAGTTTTTGTCAATATAATACACATCTTGCACCATACTACCATCAATATCTGTTTTAGAAGTTGGCAATGCTAACACATTTGCCAATAAGTGCAGCGAAATATAGTTTTTATAATCACCAAATTTCCAAAAATTCAAGGTGTCAAACATTTTTACTTCCCAAGGTTTTTTTTCATGAATAGATAAATATTCAGGTAATGAGATGCCATTAATAACCATGCGTCTGCATAAATAAGGGATATCAAACTCCTTTATGTTATGACCTGCAAATTGAAAATGTGGATTGCGTGAATGAACTTTGTTACAAAGCATTATAAATGATTGTAATAATTCCTTTTCATCATTATTATAAAGGCTCTTAACCTTTAAAGCAGTTCTTTTATTGGTATCATCATAGTAAAATGCCGTAGAGATACATACGATTTTACCAAATTCAGCTAATATTCCTGCCTTTTTTTTATAACTTTCATAAGGAGAAGTGTTTTCTGGCACGGTTTTAGAAATTTTATCAATCCAGAGTGTTTGCCAGATGGTAGGTAATAAATCAAAGTTCTCATACTGTGGAACAGTTTCTATATCTAACAGCAGCAAATCATTAAGCATATAAATTCTTTTTTATAACGTTTAAAATAAATAAACATGGACACTTCAACTAATGGAGAACAAACTCCCCCTAAAGACACCCGTAAATTATGGTACGGTATTCTAACAGTTTTATTAATTGGTACTTGGGTTTACATCATTGTAGATAAAAGTAAGACTAAAGAAACTATCACACAAAAGGATACACAAATATTAACGGTAAGTTCCGAAAAAGATTCTATTCAATTGGCATTTAATAATGCAAGCTTGAAATTAGATTCTCTTCAAACAAGTAATACAAAATTTCAAGGTGTTCTTGCTGAACAAAATGATAAAATATCTACTTTAAAAAATGAAATTGGCAAAATACTAACAAATAAGAATGCTACAAGTGAAGAATTGAAGCAAGCTAAAGCTATGATTGCGGAATTGAATGGTAAGATTGATGGATACTCTGCTGAAATTGAAAAGCTTAAGGGGGAAAACAAAGTATTAACCACTACAAATGCACAACTTAGCAGCCAAAAAGATAGTTTGAATGCAGAAAAGTCAACTTTACAAAAAACACTTTCTACAACGGAAGCTGCTAAGAAAAATGTAGAAGATTTGGCATCTACACTTCATGCTTCAAACATTGCTATTTTAGCTATTGACAAAAAAAGTGGGGGAAAAGAAGTTCAGACCACTACTGCAAAACGTGCTGATTTGTTGCGTTTTACCTTTGATTTAGACGAAAATATGATTTCGCCTAGTGGTAACAAGGAGATTTATATTTGTGTAAATGGACCAGATGGCAAACCAATGACTAACGGCGTAACCTTCAATACTAGAGATTCTGGTGCAAAAGCATATACAAGTAAAGTGGATGTTCCTTACGAACAAGGCAAACGCACTCCGGTAAATGTAGATTGGAAAAAAGATGGAGGGAAATATCCTATAGGTGATTACAAGATCACTATTTACCATAATGGCTTTAAGATTGGCGAAGGTGTGAAGTCATTAAAAAAAGGTGGTTGGTTTAGTTAATATTATAACATTTTAGCTAAATATGCCTAAAATACAAATGCCGTTTCAACTTTTGAAACGGCATTTGTATTTTATTATGTTTATTCATTCTAAAAAGTACTTACTTCCACTTATATTCCAAAATAAAAAACAATCACATGCCAAATTTATTTTACTAAACTACTGATAATAATTTGAACGAAACTGATGAACTGTTCAATATTTTTTTACCACTAATAATTAATCCTCATCCAGCATTTGTTCTAAAAGACCCTTTTCTGAACATCAACATCTCCGCAATCGCCATTAAAAACAAACTAACAACTGTGGAAGCAAGAACTTTTCCCAACAAATAAAGAATGTCTCCAAATTGCAACCACTCAATTATCACTAAATATAAATGATGAATAAAAGTTAGTAGCGCAAGATATAAAGCGTATAATGCAAACCCCATGCTTTTAATACTTGGTTCAGTATAACTAATTTCATTGCTTTCTTGCCTTATGATAAGGTTTAATAGAAATGGACGGATGTAAGCAATTAAAACACATGGAGCTGCATGCAAACCAAGAGTTCCAGTGAAGTAATCAATTGTTAGTCCAAAAACGAAAGCAATAGCTAATAGTAAAAGCCTATTTGTATTGAACGGCAACCAAAGAATATAAATTAAATACAAATAAGGGACAACAAATTGATGTAGTGGCGGCACACGATTCAAAATGAATACTTGAATAAGTATAAACAATATAAATCGGAATATATTTTTTAGTATACTATTCATTTGTCTTTTGTTCTTTTGATTCTAATTCCTTTTGCTCTTCGTAGCGAACATTTTTCACAAGATATACATATTGCAAACTGGCAAAATTGGTTGATACTTTAACCTTTAAAGTATAAAAATTACTAGAAGGGTCAGCTGTTTTACCAGCAATTGTACCAATCATTATGCTCGATGGAAAATTGGCGGAATAGTTACTAGTAACAACAGTGTCGCCAATGTTTACTTTTACCCCTTTTCCGATGTTTTTAAGTGTAACAAAGTACGGGTTTTCACCACTCCATTCAACGCTTCCTGCACTATTATCCTTTTTCAGCATAGCACTAACCTTAGTACTTCTATTTAGTAAACTCATCACAATTGAGTAATTGTCACTCACATGTAGCACTACACCAACAATACCTTGTGGACCAATAACACTCATTCCTGTTTTAACACCCTGCAATGCACCTCTTTCAAGAGTAAGAAAATTGTTTTGAAGCGTAATAGAGTTACTAACAACATTTGCAGGTAAGTAGGTATATTTTCTATATCTACCAGAGGTGTCAGCCAGAGTAGTGTCTATGAAGCTCTTCTGAGTACTGTCTGGTGTAATTAAATTAGATTTCAGTTGGTAACGTAACTTACTGTTCTCTTCAGATAATTGTTTATTAATTTCTTTCAAGCTAAAATAGTATGTAAAGTCGCTGTATCCTTTATTTACTGTGCCAATTGCTTCATTATCATAGAATGAAAAAAATGCTTCATGGGTTTTGCTACTTCTACTAAGCATCATAATACAGGTAATCTGCAATGCAATAAAGCAGATAAAAGTAAAATAGGTGCGTATGAAAAGTATAATATTCTTCATGTAATCTGAAAAAAATAAAGCCTAAATCTTAAGGAGTAAATTTAAGCTTTAGACTTATTAAGTGTATAATTTAGAAATTATTTCATAATAAAAGGGTATCGTTGATAGTTTTTAAGTCCTAATCCAGTACCTCTAACAACGCTCTTCAAAGGATCGTCGGCTATATGAACAGGTAATTTAATTTTTGCAGCTAATCTTTTATCCAATCCTCTTAGCAGGGCACCTCCACCTGTCAGGTATAGTCCTCGTTTATAAATATCGGATGCTAATTCTGGTGGAGTTGCTTCAAGCGCTTTTAAAATTGCTTCTTCAATTTTAAAAATGCTTTTATCCAATGCTTCAGCAATCTCTTGATAGCTTACCATGATTTGTTTAGGAATACCAGTCACCAAATCTCTTCCATTAACTGGAATATCATCTGGAGGGCTATCCAAATCCTTCATTGCAGCACCCACCAATATTTTAATTTGTTCAGCAGTACGTTCTCCAATTAATAAGCTATGATAGCGTCTTAAAGATTCCATAATGTCCGCAGTAAACTCATCGCCCGCAATACGAATACTCTGATCGCACACAATACCTGCCAATGCAATAACCGTAATGCCTGTTGTACCACCTCCAATGTCAATAATCATGTTTCCAACAGGTTCTTCAACATCAATACCAATTCCCAGAGCCGCAGCCATTGGTTCATGAATCATATATACTTCTTTTGCACCTGCTTGTTCTGCACTATCCCTAACGGCACGTTTTTCAACTTCAGTAATAGAAGATGGAATGCAAATAAGCATTCTCCAGCTTGGTGGGAATAAAGGTTTCTTAGGGTAAACAAGTTTAATAAGCTCACGAATCATTAATTCCGCAGCATTAAAGTCTGCAATAACCCCATCTTTCAAAGGGCGAACTGTTCTGATACTTTCATGCGTTTTTTCGTGCATTAGTAATGCTCGCTTTCCTACAGCTAAAACTTCTTTAGGATTATTGCGGTTTAGGGCAATAATAGAGGGTTCGTTAACTACTATTTCGTCGTTGTGAATTATGAGTGTATTAGCGGTACCGAGGTCAATCGCTATTTCTTGGGTAAAAAAATTGAATAATGCCATTATAAATTAGATAACTTTAAATCCTGCAAAAATTGTGGGCTGCAAAAGTGGAAGAAAAAATGGAATATCCATCCATTAATTTTTTAATTGGTACAAATAAACGCAAATTCTCACAAATAACAAGATTCTTACTAAATACAGGTAGTTAAAGAAGCATCCTGCATCATGAAATTAGTTACTTCTCAGAAGCTTTGGCAGTTAGTTTATGAAGAAAAAACAAATGACACAAAGGTTTAGTGTTGGCTTTAAAACTACGCTTGAATACTTTTACATTACATATCATCAGAACTATCAAAGAGTACTTCTTCCATAAGTCAAAATATGTATTAGAAGTTTAAAATTTATATTGGCTATACCCAGTTCTCTCATAATTAACAAAACCCAACAAGAACAGGAATAATCTGGGAGAGATTGGTACTACTCTTTACCAGAATCACCAAAACCTGACAAGATTAGGGGCAAACTGGAAGAGATTGGTTCTACTTTTTACCAGAATCACCAAAACTTGACAAGATTAGGGGCAATCTGGGAGAGATTGCCCCTAATCTTTACCAGAAACATCAAAAACTGATAAGAATAGAGAACCATCAACAAAAACAGTATCAACCTTTGGAATTTAACCTTGATAAACTATCATTGCAGAAAGACGTACATTTTATAAAACTGTAAAAAAGAATTAATGAAGAAAATAATTATCACTATTGACGGATATTCCTCTTGCGGAAAAAGTACTTTAGCTAAACAAGTGGCAAAACAATTAAACTATGTTTTTGTGGATAGTGGGGCAATGTATAGAGCGGTAACTTATTATTTTATTAAAAACAATTTGAACTGGGAATTGGCAGAGGATGTTACAAACGCATTAGGAAAAATAAGTTTAGCATTTGAGTATAATTATGAAAATGGCACAAGCGATATTTTATTGAATGGTGAAAATGTTGAAAATGAAATAAGAGAAATGTACGTAAATGATAAGGTAAGCGAAGTTGCAGTAATTAAAGAAATAAGGGAATTTACGGTGGCTGAACAGCAAAAAAACTCTGTGAGCAAAGGGATTGTAATGGATGGAAGAGATATTGGAACGGTCGTTTTTCCTAATGCAGAATTGAAAATATTTTTAACTGCTGACCCTGAAGAACGTGTTGAAAGACGGTATAACCAATTGTTGCATCTTGGAAAAAGTGTTGACAGAGAAGAAATAAAAAAGAATCTAGAAAAAAGAGATTACATAGATACTCACAGAGAAGTTAGTCCATTAAAAAAAGCTGATGATGCCATTACGCTTGATAATACAGACTTAACCACAACAGAACAATTGGAAATTGTTTTAGGGTGGGCTAATGAAAAAATCAATAACTAGTTTAATAGATGACGCATGCGACAAGATTATTGATCTGTTTGTAAAATAATCTTATCGCATAGATCATTATACCGATAAAATATGCCTTAAACCAAAATTGCTTTTTCCCTAGAAAGAAAAAAATATTCTAAAATAATTACTTTACTTACAAAGTATTCTTCAATAAATTTTTTACCAATTATTGTGTAAATTAAACTCACTTTAGATTGTTTTATGCAATTATATTTCCAATAATTTACTAAAACAGTGCTTTCACTATTTCCGATTCCGTAATGTGCTTTTCCCAAAACGGCATTCACTCCCATACTCAGACGGCTACTTTCGCCGCACTTTAACAAATCATAAAAGAAAAAAGTACATGAAGAAAGTAGTTAGTTTGGTAGTAGGAATCGTTGTTTCGGCAAATAGTTTTGCCCAGTACAGAACGCAAGCGCAACAGTTAGTGTTAAGTAATGAAGACTCATTGAATGCAGGTATTAGTAGCAGCAAAACTGTTATATCAGGTTATGGAAGTGCCTTTTATCAACGTGATTTTAATAAAAAAGAATCGGCACTTAATCTCGAAAGAGTGGTATTGTTTGTAGGGCATCAATTTAATAATAAAATTTCCTTTTTTAGTGAAATGGAGGTTGAAGACGCTAAGGTTGCTGGAGGAGAAAATGGTGGAGAGATTTCTATGGAACAAGCTTATTTAAAGTTTAATCTTAACCCAAAACAATATATAGTAGCTGGCTTGTTTGTGCCAAGAATCGGTTTATTGAATGAAAACCATTTGCCCGTAAACTTTAATGGTGTTGAACGCCCATTGGTTGAGCAACAAGTAATTCCTGCTACCTGGCGCGAACTTGGTGTTGCATTTTATGGTTCGCTGAATCATGCTCCCGTAAACTATTCTTTGGCTGTTATTAATGGTTTAAATAGTGCCAATTTTGAACATGGCTCTGGCATAAGAGATGGGCGTGCAGAAGGCAGAAACGCTACAGCGAATAATTTGGCTATAACCGCTTCTGTACAATCTACTTGGAAAGATTTTAAGTTTCAATTAGCAGGTTATGTAGGGGGTACAGTTGGATTAAACAAACGTAGTGCAGATAGTTTGGGCTTGAATAGTGGGGCTTTTGGCACAACACTCTATTTAGGCGAGGCTGATGTGCAGTATAATCACAAAGCATTTTCCGCTAAGGCACTGGCTACTTACATCTCTTATCCCGATGCTGTGAAAGTAAATACTGCTTATTCTAAAAACTTGGCATCTGGAATGTATGGTGCTTATGCAGAAGTTGCTTACAATTGGTTGTTTAACAACAAAAATAATAAGCAATTTATCAGTTTTGTGAGAGCTGAAATATTTGATTTGAATGCTGAAACACCTGCTGCACCTAAAGCAATTTATGATGGCACTGAAAAGCAAACCCATATAATTGCTGGAATTAGTTATTTACCAGTTCCTAATGTTGTAATTAAAACAGACGTTCGATTGGCGCATACTGGCGCACAAAATCCTGATTTGATTACTAATCCCGCACCAAATGCTTTGCCTTATCAACAAAATAATAGCTTCTTTAATTTGAGTATTGGATACTCATTTTAGGAGGAAAAAGAGAAAAAGAGGGATGGAGAGATGGAGGGATGGTTTTTGTAAAGATCTTTAGGTTTTAAGACAGTTTTTTAGTTTAGAATAAATATTTTGAGCGAACTAGTTATTATTCATACCCTCCTTTCCTCCTATACTCTCTGGGTTTTATCCTCCACCACTCTTTCCCTCCTCCCCTCACGTAAATAATACTTAAAATACACAGTGATGAAAAATGTAAAAACAATTTATTGGTGTTTGTTGGGCTTGCTTTTACTTGTTGGTTCAGCCTGCAATAAAGCACCAGAACTTACACCTAATACAACAGATTTTGCCACGTTAGAAAAACAAGTTCTGACTGATTTTACCAATAATGTTGCATTGAACAACTATTTAAAATTGAGTGTCTCTGCTTCAAACTTAAATATGGCTTTGCAAAATTTGAATAATAACACTACCGATAGTAATTTGGTAGTTGCCAGAGCGTCATGGCAAACATTGAGAGAAACTTGGGAACAAAGTGAAGGTTTTTTGTTTGGACCTGTAGAAGACAATGACTATGACCCAAACATGGATACTTGGCCTACAGATTATGTGCAGCTTGATTCCTTATTGGCTAGCAATAACAACTTGATGGCAAGTGATATTCAGAACATAACTCTTTCTCTTAGAGGTTTTCATCCTATTGAGTATATAATTTTTGGCAATCATGGTAACAAAAAGGCCTCGGCTATTACTGCCAGAGAAAAACAGTATATGGTTAGTTTATCTGAGGATATAACGAACACTTGTACTGCTTTGTATTTAAGCTGGAGTTCTGCCCCTATAAATTATGCCCAAGAAGTACTTAATTCAGGAAATGTTGGAGAAAAATATGCATCAAAAAAAGAAGTTTATAACGCAATGGTGAGTGCCTTAATTGATATTGCGGGAGAAGTGGCTGATAGCAAAATGAAAGAACCTTATGACACGAAGAATCCTCAACTAGTAGAATCGCCTTATTCTGGCAATTCGCTTACAGACTTTAAAAATAATATTATCGGCTTGCAAAATGTTTATCTGGGAACTAATGGAGGAAAGGGACTAAAAGATTTAGTTGCTGTTAACAACAAGGCATTGGATAATAAAATTCAAAGTCAAATAACCACAGCTATAAATTCAATAAGGAATATTTCAGGTTTTTACGAAGAGGCTATTATTACTCAACGTGTGCAAATTCAACAATCTATGCAAGCCTTGGCAACCTTGAAAAGTACTTTGGAAGAAGAATTATTGCCTTTCATAAATCAAAATGTGAAAGACTAAGACATTAGTTAATAGTCAAGCAAACAGTGAAAGTGAATAGTCTAAAGTTTAAAGATGAAGCGACTTCCTATTCTTAA